>CAZRDG010000023.1:0-16251 GCA_964598775.1 uncultured Lacinutrix sp. | reverse complement strand
AGTGTATTTTGCACCAATAACTGCTCATCTTCATTAACTCTTTTTAATACATTGCATGATGTAATAAAACCTAATACAAAAAATGAAAGTAATATGTTTACAAGTGGTTGTTTCAACTAGGAATAATTAATTAGATGTTGCAAATTCAGGTAAATTTAAGCTCAAAAATACATTATTTCCGTTTGAAATAAGATTTTTTCATTTTCTTTATAACATTATAAAAAACTTGTGATTGAATGCTAAGTAAAAGTCAGATAAAATTAATAACGAGTTTGGGTCAAAAAAAATTTCGTTTACAACACCAATTATTTTTTGCCGAAGGCGTAAAAACCATAAACGAGTTATTACATTCTAAATTTAAACTTCATCAACTATATACAACTACGAGCGATTTTAATGTTTCAGATGTATTGCAAACAAAAATCACACCAAACGAATTAAAAAAAATTAGTGCTTTAAAAACGCCTAATACTGCTTTGGCTGTTTTTGAGATACCAAAAGAACAAAATGTCGATTTTAGTCAGCTGGTTGTTGCCCTAGATAATGTGAGAGATCCAGGTAACTTAGGAACGATAATAAGGCTATGTGATTGGTTTGGTGTAAAAGACTTAATTTGTAACCTCGAAACTGTTGATTGCTTTAACCCAAAAGTCGTACAAGCTACAATGGGTTCAATAACAAGAGTGAATGTAGTTTATAAGGATTTAACTGAAATGCTAGCTAGTAATGATTTATTGAGCTTTGGTGCTTTTATGGATGGTAAAAACATTTATGAAGAGGATTTACCACAAAGTGGAGTTTTAGTTTTGGGTAATGAAGCGAATGGCATACAATCTAAAGTTGAAGCCTTAATTAAAAAACGAATTTCTATACCTCGTTTTGGAAATTTAAAGCAAACAGAAAGCCTTAATGTAGCGAATGCAACAGCAATTTTATTGAGTGAGTTTAAACGGAGAACCTAACTACTGAAACGTAAAATTTATAAATAAACCTCTTGTTTTCATAGTTTGTACATTACTCGTCCATGGGCTGTTTGCATTATCATTATCTCTAATTAGTTCATCGTTTAATGCAAATACACCTCGAATGGAAGGAGTAAATTTAAACCAGAATAAATACAAATCGATACCAACACCTAACTCATAAAACAGCATACCTCTTTTGGTTCTGAACTGGCCAACAGTATTATCATCTGGGTTTTCTTCATTACTGGATAAATTTAAAGCCGCTGAGAAACCTCCAACAACAAATGGTTTGATATTATTGAAACGCTTAGCAGAAAATTTCACTAGCAAAGGAAAATGAATATAAGTTGAATTCACTTCTCTAATTAAATCTGAAGGATTAAAATCTATGCCTTGAAAATAGCTTTCGTCATATATTAAATTTCGTCTAGAAATGATTAAACCTGGTTCCATCCTTAAATCCAGGTGATCATTAATTCTCATATTACCAACTAATCCAACATTAAAACCTAAAGTTTTTTCAACTTGAATGTCATCTCTGTCCTGATTATAGTCAAAATTAAAATCATAACTATTAAAGCCAAGATAATAACCCCAAGAATATTTCATCTTGTCAATGTTGGCTTGATTTTGTATCTTTTCTTTGGTAAATAATTGAGCATTAATGGTTTGAGCTACAAAAATAAACGATAAAACAAAAAATAGTTTCTTCATATTAAGATTTAGATGCTGTATAAATGGTTGCCACACCAAGTGTTTGAGGTAAAGCTTCCGCATTAATAAACCCAATTTTAAGTAAAATATTGTTAAGAGCCTCTCCGAAAGGAAAAACAGAGGCCGATTCAGACAAATAAGAATAAGCCACTTTGTCTCTCGAAAATAATTTCCCAATCAATGGTAAAATGCGTTTTGTATAAAGTTTATAGCCTTGTTTAAAAGGAGTTTTAGTAGGAACAGAGGTTTCAAGAATGACAAATACACCATTTGGTTTTAAGACTCTTAAAATTTCTGATAAACCTTGCTCTAAGTTTTCAAAATTACGTATTCCAAAAGCAACTGTAATGGCATCAAATGAATTGTCATCAAAAGGCATTTTTTCAGAATCTCCTAAAACCATTTCAATTTTATGATCTAGTTGTTTATGAGTAATTTTTTTCTTTCCAACTTCAAGCATTCCAGGACTAATATCAAAACCTATAATCTGCGAGGCACTTGTTTTTGCAAGATTGATGGCTAAATCTCCAGTTCCTGTTGCAATATCTAAAATAGTATCAGGTTGTTGTTTATTAACAATTTCAACAACTTTTTTGCGCCATTTTATGTCAATTCCAAAAGAAATCACACGGTTTAAACCATCATACTCTTTTGAAATGGTATCGAACATTTGAGTAACCTGTTCTTTTTTACTCAGTTCACTGTTTTTATATGGTTTTACTTTTTCAGACATTTATAAAAGACTTTACTAATTTAAGTAATTGTGCAAAGAAATGGATTTCAGCAACAAATCCCTAAAATTAAATTATATTTGCACATCTTTTTTAATTAAAATATTACATGAAAATAATAATTGCTGGAGCTGGTGAGGTCGGATTTCATTTAGCAAAATTATTATCTTATGAGTCTCAAGAGATCACACTTATTGATTCAAAAAAGGAAAGTTTAAATTATGCTGACTCCCATTTAGATATTAAAGTCATAAAAGGTGATGCTACATCAATAGCTGTTTTAAAGGATGCAAGAATTAAAGATACTGAATTATTCATTGCAGTAACATCATCAGAAACTACTAATATTACGGCATGTGTACTAGCAAAACAACTTGGTGCTTCTCAAACTATTGCAAGAATTTCGAATACGGAGTTCATTGATATGAAAGAGGAAGTAGGCTTTACCAGATTTGGTATTGATGAGCTTATTTCACCAGAATCTTTGGCTGCGGCAGAAATAGAATTATTATTAAATCAATCAGTTTTTAATGATACTTATGCTTTTGAAGATGGTGCATTAACAATGTTAGGTCTTAATTTGTCAAGAACTGCAAAGATTGTGGGTAAATCGGTAAAAGATGCTGCCATGTTAATGCCAGAAATTCATTTTATACCTATTGCTATTCAACGCTTTGGTTCACATTTAACAATCATACCAAGAGGTGATACTGTGCTTAAAGAAGGTGACCATGTAGTTTTTATGACTTCAAAAGGCGGAGATGAAGAATTGTGTAAACTTACTGGAAAAATTAAATCTGATATCAGAGATGTGATGATTTTAGGTGGTGGACGAATAGGTTCTAAAACAGCTCGTGGTCTTACGGATGGGAAATTTAACATCAAGCTCATTGAAAAGGAAAAAAACAGAGCATTTGATCTTGCTGATGAGCTACCAAATACATTGGTAATTAATGGAGATGGCCGAAATGTTGAACTCCTTGAGGAGGAAAATATACAAGATATGGATGCTTTTATTTCGGTTACTGGAAATTCAGAAACCAACATCATGTCTTGTTTAGTAGCTAAATCAAAAGGGGTTAAAAAAACTGTGGCTTTAGTTGAAAATATTGATTATTTCGAGTTATCACATTCCATTGGAATTGATACGATAATAAATAAAAAGCTATTAGCGGCAAATAATATATTTAGGTACATAAGAAGGGGAGAAGTCGTCGCGATGACGAAACTGAACAGTATGGATGCAGAACTTCTCGAATTTATAGTTAAGCCAACTTCTAAAATTTGTAATAAGCTTATAAAAGATTTAGATTTTCCAAGGTCTGCTATTATTGGAGGTATTATCAGAAATGGTATTGGTATTACAGCATTAGGAGATTTTAAGGTTGAATCTGGAGATCGAATTGTAGTGTGTTGTTTACCACAATCTATCAAAAAGGTTGAATCATTTTTCTATTAAAAAGAATTTTATACGTTCGTGAAACTCAATTATAAAATCATCTTTCATTTTTTAGGATTACTGTCATTATTCAATGGTGGTTTTATGCTTTTGGCTGCCCTAATGAGCCTCATTTACAAAGATGGAGTTACATCACAAATTACTTATGCTGGTTTAATTGTGATTTTATTGGGAGGATTGACCATGTTGGCTACGAGAAATCCTAATAAAGAAATGGGTAAACGGGAGGGTTATATTGTGGTTGCTTTTGGATGGTTAATTATGTCATTGTCAGGTACGCTGCCTTATGTTTTTACCGAAACCATTCCAAATTTCACTAATGCGTTTTTCGAAACCATGTCAGGCTATACTACCACAGGTTCTACCATTCTTAATGATATTGAGGTGTTGCCTGAAGGTGTTTTATTTTGGCGAAGTTTAACCCATTGGATTGGTGGAATGGGAATTATCGTTTTGGCTATCGCCATTTTACCATTACTCGGAATTGGAGGTATGCAGTTGTTTGCTGCTGAAGCTCCTGGGCCAAGTGCAGATAAGTTGCATCCTCGAATTACAGATACAGCAAAACGTTTGTGGCTTATTTATTTTGGCTATACATTGGCAGAAACCATTTTACTTCAAGTTGCAGGAATGACGTTTTTTGACGCGATAAATCATTCTATGTGTACTCTGTCAACTGGAGGGTTTTCAACCAAAAATGCAAGTTTAGCATATTGGAATGACCAACCACTGATTCAATATATAGTTATTATTTTTATGTTTTTGGCAGGGACCAATTTCGTTTTAAGTTATTTCGCTTTTAAAGGAAAGGTTCAAAAAATAATAAAGGATGAAGAATTTAAATTATATTTTAAGTTTATCGTAATATTTACACTAATAGCTGCCTTTATTATTTATTTTAATGCAGATACTACTGCTTCAAGTATAAACCATCCAATGGTTTTTGGTGAAGGAGAAAGCTCATTTAGACATGCTTTGTTTCAAGTTTTAGCAATTGTTACTACAACTGGATTTGTTACTGCGGATTACACTTTATGGACACCTTTTCTAACTGTTTTCTTTTTTGGTTTAATGTTTTTAGGAGGTTCAGCTGGAAGTACGTCTGGAGGTGTTAAAGTGGTAAGACATTTGTTGATGATTAAGAATGGTTTTATTGAGTTTAAACGCACACTACATCCAAATGCAGTTTTGCCTGTTCGTTATAATAAAAAATCAATTTCAGGAGACATTGTATTTAATATTTTAGCTTTTTTTATATTGTATATGTTGTCGTTTATTGTAGGCGCATTAGGATTCTCAATGATGGGTCTTGATTTTGAATCTGCCATTGGAGTTGCAGCATCTAGTCTAGGAAATGTTGGGCCTGCCTTAGGTGATTTTGGTCCAGTAGATAACTTTTATAACATGCCAACATTAGGGAAGTGGTGGAGCTCATTTTTAATGCTAATAGGGCGTTTAGAACTCTTTACAGTTCTCATTTTATTTACACCTTTTTTCTGGAGAAATAGATAAATATTTTTAGAATTCTTAATTCTTGAAATATCAATATTTACAATATTCCCCATAGTTTTTACTGTTGCTTTTAGTGTTTCACCGTGCGATTTTTTGTAACATTTTTATTTGATGAACGTCTTATAGGTATAACATCAATCAAAAATTATAATCATGGAATTAGTATTAACACAAGTGGATTTTGATCCACTACCTAAACAGGAGCCAGAACCCTTTATCTTTAAAAATGAAGGTATTTTAACATCAACTTACAAGAAGGAGATTCGGAATAATTTCTTTCATTCTAAACCAACTTCAATATTTGGTATTAAACAAAGAATAAAGAGTAGACAATACCAATACTCACTAAGTATAGATGCCATTTTAAAGCTTTCTGTTTTTGCAATAGCAATAGTTGCTACACTAAGTTAGTAGCGTTTTAATTTGACATTTAACTGTTGTTTCTGAGCATTTCAAAACACTTTTAGGAATTATGTAGTATGTTATTCATAACATGACTATTCTATCGAGTTATGTTATAACTTAAATATTTTGAAATTATGGGTGGAAGTGGAAGCGTAGCAGCGATGAATGCTACAATAAGGAACAATAGGAAATTACTAAGGAATGTTAATCGTGAAAAATTTCAAAGATCGTTTGGTAAATACAGATCAAAAGGAAAACCAGAATATGATTTTCCAGAAGCTCAACCTCATACATTAAAACGCATTAGAGAGCGAGTTATTTATGAAAATGAGCAAATTTTAAAAAGAAGAATTATTGCCTTTGTTGCAATATGTATCATACTTATTACAGGATTAGTCTATATTTTATAATGTAATAAGATTTATAAATATTTTCATTTTAGTAGTAGTTAGTTAAAAAGAAAAAGCCACAATGTAAATCATATTGTGGCTTTTTTGATTCTTTAGAAAAGATAAAATTAACTAACGGCTTTTTTAATTCGTTTTATTGCTTCTTTTATTTGTTCTTGTGAAGCCGCATATGATATTCTTATACAATTCGGATTTCCGAAAGCATCACCTGAAACGGTTGCTACTAAAGCTTCTTCAAGCAAATACAAAGAAAAATCATTAGCGTTGTTTATGGTTATTCCATTAAGCGTTTTCCCGAAATAACTTGAAATATCTGGAAATACGTAAAAAGCACCTTCTGGCACGTTGGTTTTAAAACCATCAATATCATTTAATAAATCGAGTACTAAATCACGACGTACTTTAAATTCATCAATCATATACTGAACTCTGCTTGGCGATGCCTCCATAGCAGTAATAACTGCTCGTTGTGCAATACAATTCGCACCACTTGTAATTTGACCTTGCATTTTATTACATGCTCTAGCAATAAAAGCTGGAGCACCAATAAAACCAATACGCCAACCAGTCATAGCAAAGGCTTTAGAAACACCATTTACAGTAATGGTTCTGTCATACATATCTTCAAATTGAGCCATACTTGCATGATCACCAACAAAGTTAATGTGCTCATAGATTTCATCAGAAACCACAAAAATGTTTGGATACTTCTGTAAGACATCAGCTAAGGCACGTAATTCTTTCTCGCTATAAACAGAACCACTAGGATTACATGGTGAACTATACCAAATCATTTTAGTTTTTGGTGTAATGGCAGCTTCTAGTTGAGCTGCTGTCATTTTAAAGTCATTTTCAATAGAGGTTTGAACTTCAACTGGAATGCCATCGTTAAGTTTGACAATATCGCTATAACTCACCCAATAAGGACAAGGAATAATAACTTCATCTCCTGGATTAATCATAGCTGCTGCTACATTAGCAAGTGATTGCTTTGCTCCTGTAGACACCACTATTTGAGGTAAAGTATAAGTCAGGCCATTATCACGCTTAAATTTAGTGATTATAGCCTCTTTTAGCTCTACATAGCCGTCTACTGGTGTATAAGCGTTGTAATTATCGTTAATAGCTTTAATGGCAGCTTCTTTAATAAAATCTGGTGTATTAAAATCTGGTTCACCCAAACTCAAACCGATAATATCTTTCCCTTCTGCTCTTAATTCTCGTGCTTTGGCTGCCATTGCCAAAGTTGCTGAGGTTGATAGACTGTTGATTCTATCAGAAAGTTGGTTCATTGTAAGTCAATTATGATTGTAAAGCTGGTTTCATTCCCATTTCACGTAGAAATTTAAAATGGGCAATAATGGCTTTACGCGTGGTTTTATATTCGTTATAAGGTAAGTTAAATTCTTTAGCAGTTTCTTTTACAATCTTTGCTATTTTTCCATAGTGAATATGTGAAATATGAGGAAAGATATGATGTTCCACTTGATGATTCAAACCACCTGTGAAATAGTTTACTAACTTGTTTTTAGCACCAAAATTTACCGTTGTTTTAAGTTGGTGAATAGCCCAAGTATTTTTTAGAGTGCCATCTGGTTCTGGTAATACCATCTCGGCTTCATCCATTACATGTGCTAATTGAAAAACAACACTTAAAATTACACCTGCTGTGTAGTGCATAATAAAGAATCCTATCAGAATTTTCCACCAAGCAATGTCAAGAATTAGCATTGGTAATACAATCCAAATGCAGATATAAATAATTTTTGAAATCACTAATTTACTCCAATTTGCAACAGGGTTTGGGAATTTTCCGTAAGATAGTTTGCGTTTCATGTATCTACGCATTTGTTGAAAATCTGTTGTTATAGCCCAGTTTATAGTAAGTAAACCATATAGTAAAATGGAATAGTAATGTTGAAATCTATGATGCCAATGCCAATCAGCATGCTGAGAGAAACGTAAAACACGACCAGCCTCTAAATCTTCATCATGACCATGGACATTTGTGTAGGTGTGATGCAAAACATTATGCTGAACTTTCCAATTGTAAACATTTCCAGCAAGAATATAAATACTGCTTCCCATTAAACGGTTAACCCATTCTTTATTTGAATATGAACCATGATTTCCATCATGCATAACGTTCATTCCAACACCTGCCATACCTATTCCCATAACAACTGTTAATAGAAGTTGAAACCATCCTGGCAAATCCAGAGTAAGAATTAAAAAATAAGGCGCTAAAAACAACGAGAACATAACTATGGTTTTAACCCATAACTTCCAGTTTCCTGTACGCTTTATGTTATTGTCTTTAAAGTAGTCGTTGACACGTTTATTTAAGGTTCTAAAAAATTTGGCTGAGTCAGTTCTTGAAAAGGAGAGTGCTTGTTTTGTCATATCTTGTTTGTTATCCATATAATAACGTGCTATTAATCGTTTTTATATAATAAGTTGCAAATATAATTAATTATAAACCGTAATTCTTTTATAATCGATTTATTATCGATCCAAAATAGTTAATTTTGTCTAAAATAAAACAATTTGATGGAATTAATCCTGAAGTATTTTCCTAATCTTTCCGAAGTTCAACAAGAGCAATTTAGTAAGCTATATGATTTATATTCTGATTGGAACTCCAAAATTAATGTGGTTTCAAGAAAAGATATTGATGAATTGTATTTACGACATGTACTGCACTCCCTCGGTATAGCAAAGGTTATTCAATTTAAAGATGGAACTTCAATCATGGATGTTGGCACAGGAGGAGGCTTTCCAGGTATTCCATTGGCCATATTATATCCAGAATGCAAATTTCATTTGGTGGATAGTATTAACAAGAAATTAAAAGTAGTTGATGCAGTAACTGAAGATTTAGGATTAACAAACGTGAAAACGTCTCATAAACGAGCTGAAGAAATTAATGAAACCTTCGATTTTATTGTGAGTAGGGCAGTAACAGCTATGCCGAGTTTTGTAGGTTGGGTTAAAAATAAGGTGAGTAAAAAGAGCAAGAACGACCTTAAGAACGGAATTCTCTACCTTAAAGGAGGTGATTTAACCGAAGAGTTACAAAACTACCCAAAAGCGACTTTGTATAACTTAACTGATTATTTTGAAGAAGATTTTTTCGACACCAAAAAAGTAGTGCATTTGCCTTTAAAGTATAAACCATAAAAAAAGCCTCAAATGATGAGGCTTTTCTTCATTTATAGTGTCATTAGTTAACAAGAAACTTGGTTTTAAGTATTTTATTGTTAGTTTTTAGATTTAAAATATACAGTCCAGTGGCCAAATTTATTGGAATAGAAGTTCTCTCATGAAGTATCAGTTTTTTATTTTCATAAACAACCTTGCCAGTTACATCTGCTATTATAAGATGTGCTTCATTTGTATTTGAAGGATTTAAAAGCACTAAATTATTTTGAATCGGGTTTTTTTCTAATCTAATCGCATGACTTATTTTATGGTCATCAGATACTCCAAGGGTTTCTCTAATTTCATCAAGCGCAAAAGCAACATTATCATCTGTTAGTAAAACATGAAGTTCATTATCATTTGGAAAATAAGCACTATCAAAAGGTGAATCGTTTTCATCTGGAGCTGCATACCAATTTAACTCTGAACTAATTGCTAGACTACTTAAAGTTGGTATAAAATTAAAATATTGAGAATTTAAATTTGTAACAAACTCTGTAACTAAAGGGTTAGAGCCATCATCAAATGAGTATAAATCAAATAATCCTCCTGGTGCACTATCTATACCATCAGATAAGGCAGTTGATTCTGCTGATGCCGAATATGAAGATATCGGAATAGAAAAAAAAGTAATGTCAATGCCAGAAACTGTAATATTTTGCGACGTTAATGGAGTAAAATGGATGTCAATAGTAGCATCTGTTCCAGTAGCAATATTAAAGACATGATTTATGAGTTCCATTCCTGGAGATCCAGTCATTTGACTCATTCCGCTACCATTGGATATCGCAATATTTCTTGAGTTTTGAGGGAAGCCCATAGCATCCAGTTCCGTTTGAAAAGCATCTCTGTAGTTTGGAGCTCCTTTTGGTGTGTGAATTGAACCATCTTGTTCAACACCTGAACCATCAACATGTCCCAAATAATGATCTATAAGCATTTGTTTTGCAGCTGCGCTATTCAACAGTCCGCTAACCACTGGTTCTAAATCTGTAAGCCCTGGATCTCCATTTACCAAATAATTGAAGGTATATTGAACACCAATGGGAACATTGGCTCCTAGATGTGGAGCATCAAATGAGAGGTATAAACGCATGTCATGGTCTAAACTTTGATCTTCCATATAAGCTAATGCATAACGTGAAATTAATCCTCCCATACTTGGACCAATAATGACGCTCTGTTCGGCATCTACTTCCTTAATTCCATTTATAGTATTAATTAATTCAACTAAAACGTAAGCATTTCTTTGAATGTAATCTGCGCCTCCTTTAATAATCGTACCATCTGTAGGGCTTGGATAATCATTTGGAAAGTTAAGAACAACTAAATCATAGCCTTCATCCCTAATAATATCAGCCAAATTATCACCTGAATTACCAAAATCTAACAAGTTATACATGTCACTTATTTTCCGAGAGTCGTTAGGGTCAAATCCATCTACAAAAAATATAGGCTTATCAAGTTCGCCGTCAATATTGTCATAGAAAATTTTGTATTCACCAGAACCTAAGAGTGGCGAAGAGTCGTCAAAACCTTGATATGGTATGGTAGCATCAATATCAGTAATTGCACTTTCGCCTCCAGGAGTTTGCGAATAAAGTGAAACAGTAAATATTGCTAAAAGCAATAAAGTAATTTTTTTCATAATAATGTTGATTAATTAGCACTTCAATATACAAAAAGAATCCCAAAAAAGTCCAATAAAAAACCCTTAAACAAAAGTTTAAGGGTTTTTAAATTAGGCAGTTATGAAATCTTTATCCTAAAAACGGATATCTGTAATCTATTGGAGTTACAAAGGTTTCCTTAATCATTCTAGGAGATACCCAACGTAATAAGTTTTGAGCAGAACCAGCTTTGTCATTAGTTCCTGAAGCTCTAGCACCACCAAATGGTTGCTGACCTACAACGGCTCCTGTTGGCTTATCGTTAATGTAGAAGTTTCCAGCACTATTTTGAAGTACTTTTGTGGCTTCTACAATAGCATATCTATCAGTTGCTAGAATGGCTCCTGTTAATGCATATTCACTAGTTTCGTCAACCAATTTTAATGTTTCAGAATATTTATTTTCATCATACACATAAATAGTGATGACTGGACCAAATAACTCTTGACACATCGTTGTATATTTTGGATCTTTAGTAACGATGACAGTTGGTTCAATAAAATAACCTTTGGTTTTGTCGTAATTACCACCAGCTATAATTTCAGCATCTTTATCAGCTTTAGCTTGATCAATATATTTAGCCAATTTATCAAATGATCCTTCATGTATTACTGCAGTAATAAAATTGCTTGGATCTTCTGGAGAACCTATTTTAAATGACTTGATATCATCTAAGAGATGTGATTTCACTTCATTCCATAAATTTGAAGGAATATAAGCCCTAGAGGCAGCACTACATTTTTGTCCTTGAAATTCAAAAGCACCTCTTGAAATTGCTGTCGCTACTTGTTTTGCATTTGCAGTTTTGTGTGCAACGATAAAATCTTTTCCACCAGTTTCGCCAACAATTCTTGGATAAGTTTTATAGTTATGAATGTTATTCCCAATTTGTTTCCATAGTTCTTTAAAGATAAAAGTAGAACCTGTGAAATGTAATCCAGAAAAATCAGGACTTGCCATAACTGTATTAGTAATCATAACTGGATCACCAAACACAACATTAATCACTCCTGGAGGAACTCCAGCTTCTTTAAAAACATCCATGATGACTTTGGCAGAAAATACCTGACTGTCACTTGGCTTCCAAACCACAACATTACCCATTAATGCCATACAAGATGGAAGGTTTCCAGCAATTGCAGTAAAGTTAAAAGGCGTAACAGCATAAGTAAAACCTTCTAATGGTCTGTACTCAATTCGGTTCCAAGCATCACTAGTGCTTTCTGGTTGTTCCATGTAAATGTCAGTCATAAACTGAACATTAAAACGTAAGAAATCTATGAGTTCACAAGCGGCATCAATTTCAGCCTGATGAACTGTTTTAGATTGCGCAATCATAGTTGCCGCATTTATTTTAGCTCTGTATGGACCAGCGATTAACTCAGCTGCTTTTAAAAAGATTCCTGCTCTTTGTTCCCATGGCATTTCGGCCCAATTTTTTCTAGCCTCCAAAGCAGTAGCAATTGCTTCTTCAATATGTGATTGCTCTGCAATATGGTATTGACCAACAATGTGTTTGTGATCGTGAGGAGGAGACATAGTTCTTGTGTTTCCAGTTGTAACATCTTTACCATTTATGTACATTGGTACGTCTGTTTTACTATTAAACATCTCTTTGTATGCTTTTAAAACAGCGTCACGTTCTGGAGATCCTGGAGCATATCCTTTTACAGGTTCATTGACTGCAACTGGTACGTTAAAGAAACCTTTTCCCATAATATATTTTGTTTTTGTAATTATTAAAAATGACTGCAAAGTTACGATTTTTTTAGCGATAATTTTGTAAGTTGCCCATTGGATTACAGACTTAAAAATTCATGTGTACAGTAACCCTTATTCCTAAAGGAACAGACGATTTTGTGCTGACCTCAAATAGAGATGAAGCACCAAACAGAACGACCTTGCCTCCAGACTTTTATGAAGTTAGTAAGACGAAACTGTTATTTCCTAAGGATGTAGTTGCTGGTGGATCTTGGATTGGTGTAAGTGAAAGAAAACGTGTTTTATGTGTGCTCAATGGAGGTTTCGAAATGCATAAAAGAAAAGATAATTATCGTTTGAGTAGAGGTGTGGTTTTGAAAGATTTGCTTTTAGCTATTGATCTTGATAAAGCCGTTGAAAATTATAATTTAGATGGCGTTGAACCATTTACTCTGGTCATTGTAGAATGGAACTCTAATATGGAATTTAAACAATTGGTTTGGGATGGTAGAAAAAAACATTATAGTCAGTTACCTTTAGCACCAATTATTTGGTCATCATCTTCATTGTACAATACGGAAATGAAAAAAGAACGATTGCAGTGGTTTAGTGATTTTAAAGAGGAAACAACATTATCTTCAAAAACAATAATGAATTTTCATAAAACTGCAGGTAAAGGAAATGAAGATTATGGAGTAATTATGGATCGGTTTTTTGTAAAAACCACAAGTATTACACAAATTGTAAAAAAGAATAATACAGTGCAGATGACTTTTGAGAACCTACAAACGAATTCAAAATCGGCTCAATCATTTAATTTTCCAATATCTGTAAATGACTAATTCCGGAATCATCTTAACTTTGGCTTATCCAGAAACCATAGTTATGGTAGCTGATGAATGGTATTCACCATATATGCGTTATTTAGGTATCGGAAAAAAAAATTATGTTAGAGCTGGTCATGCTGCCCTTGTTTTGATTAATAAAGCTACTGGAATATTAGAATATCATGATTTTGGACGATATATCACACCTATTCCGAATGGACGTGTAAGAGGAAAAGATACTGATCACGAATTGGATTTTCCAATACAGGCTGAAATATCAGAGGGCAAGATTAAAAATCTGGATGATATTTTGAAATTTCTTGCAACTCATCCAAAATTAACTCATGGTGATGGAAAGTTAATCGCTTCAGTTTGCAGTGCTATTGATTACGATAAGGCAAGAAGTCATATTACCAGAATGCAAAATCGGCATTTTATTCGTTATGCAGCGTTTATAAAAGATGGTTGTAATTGCGCTCGTTTTGTAACAGATAGTTTAATTGCTTCAGTGACTGATTTTAAGATTAAAAAACGTTTAAAAAAATCAAAATGGTTTACACCTAGTACCATTGGAAATGTCGTTATTGCAGATACTGAAAACCATATTTATGAAGTGAGTGTGAATGGAGAAATTTCAACCTATCAATCTTCTGTAAAAAAGGATAATAGGCGTTATTTTTTAGATCGATTAAAAGACTATTCGCCAAATTTTGTTGGGACCTTAGAGCCAAAACAAATAGACGCCAAAGTTCATCATGCTCAATGGTTAGATGGTATTGCTGCTGGAGCTTGGTTTGAATTATATCATACTGAGCAAATACATATATACCGATTTAGACGTATTTCACCACATGAAAATATTGATGTTGACGCATTATATGTTATTGATGATGTTTCTTTTGATTATTACGAAAAGTACAGATTTATTCAGTATTCAAATTGCGCCTTTTTTCATATTGAACAGCGAAGCAAAGTATATAAATTTCAACTGAAAAGAGAAGCTTAATTAAGTGCAAATTGTGCACTAAGTTTAAAAGCAGGGATAGTAACTTTAAATTTTGTTGTGTTATTCAAGTTTATCATATTGTAATGACCTTGCATAGCACCAAAAGGAGAAGTAAGTAAACAACCAGATGTGTACGTGTGAGATTCTCCAGGTTTTAATACAGGCTTTTTACCAATAACACCTTCGCCATCTACGAACTCTGTATTGTTTAAGGCATCCAGAATTTCCCAATGTCTAGAGTTTAATTGAACCGAATCTTTACTTTGGTTTTCAATAGTCACCGTGTAGCCAAAAGCAAAATGCACTTTATAGTTTTTATAAAAAGTGCCTTCAAAATTTGTTTCAACAGAAATTTTTATGCCTCTAGTTACTTGTTGTACCATGTGAATTTTTAAAAATGCAATTAAATTTAAATAAAAAAAATTAGCTAAATTGTTTTGAATTGGTAAAATTAGATATTCTAACTTAAATTTAACATAACAAAGGGTTAATTGGTAATTAATGTCGATGAAGCCTCGCCCACACCAATGATTTTGTCGTATAAACCTCCTAAGTCTCTATAATATACTAAAACTTTATAGTTATTTTCCGTTTGGTCAAAATTCCCGCTTATTGCTCCTTCATTAACAATATAGTTTTTGTCAACCATTACGTATTTGTAATTATAAAAACCTTGCTTTAAAAGCAATCCGGTTTCATAAACACCTGAATCCATATTAAACGTCATTTTGGTGTCGTCTGTAATGGCATAATTATTAAAATTACCATAAACATAAATGGATTTGTCCAATAATTCTGGATGTTGAAGCGAAAAGTGAATCACAGTGTAATCGGCTTCAATATCCAAATTTTCTACATCTAATGCTGTAATTAAGAAATTACCATTAATGTCTGGATTGTAAGTATATGGTCTATTTGCTCTAATTATGTCTGTGTACAAATAGTTGTGAAATACATCCTTTAAATCAAAATTTCGTACACCAACGTTAGCACCTCTTACATTCTTGTTTTCAAAGAACAAGTATTCGTTTCCTCCCCAAAAACTAGTTTCTGTATCATATTTATAAATGAGTTCGTTACCAAGTGTATACTGAGGTTTTAATCCTGTAATGGCTGTTTTTAAGTTATTATTTTGAATAATGGCTACTTTTATTGTTTGTTTCGGATTAACGAAATTTATATTAAGTGATCCAATACTTATATCAACCGATTGCTTTTGATGAATAAACCTTACATCTCGCGATCGTTTTACGGCAACTCCAACGTTTGCTAAATCTTCATAAACCATAAATTTTCTACTAAACATTAACTCATCATTTTCATCAAAAATTTTCATCATATAATTTCCAGAAACCAATAAACGCGTTTGATTGTTTGGAATCTGCAATCTGTAATGAGAGTAGAGTTGGTAGGTGTTAAACGAGTTTTCGTAATTCACAATGCGTTGATCATCAAAACCTTGCAAATATCTGGATTTTATAAGTCGTGATGGTGTCCAATCGTAATCATAATGTTCAATTACATAATAAAAGTCGGCTTCATCATTATTTAAAACGTCGAACTCTAATTGTAAAGGTTCGCCTAAACGTAAAATTGGTAATTCACTTTCGTTTGTGTTTCCTTTAAATGTAATGGTCTTAATGTAATACG
>CAZRDG010000022.1:0-16698 GCA_964598775.1 uncultured Lacinutrix sp. | reverse complement strand
CTTTAAACTAGGATTTGGATTTTAATTAATTTTAAATTCATATAAATTTCCACCTTCACCATTGTTTCTTTCATCAGTGATGTAAACAGTCGAGTTATCAATCAAACAAATGCCTTCTTTTTGTGAATTGTGGTTAAATTTTAATTCTTCAATGGTACCTTTATAAAAATCATCACCTCTAAAATTAGTGATTTTCCAAAGTTTATCATGTTTTAGTAACACAATGGTTTTACCATCATCACTAACATCAGCTGAGGTAATTTTATGATGCTTTCCATCTAAATTAAAATCAGACACTAATTTCGCAGTATGTTTACCAATTTGATTAGGCACCTTTATAAGTTTGCTAGTTTTGTTTTCCTTACTAAAAATATAGAAATAGCCATTCATTAAAAAAAAACCTTCAAAATCTTCCGATTTCATGTCTTTTGGTAGTGTGAAATTTATCTGCTCAGCGGTTGTGTTATCATCTTCTAGGTTTGCAACTTTATAAATTGTAAAATCATCTCGGTTTTTACTGTTATTTCCAAAATCGCCAATGTACAAATTCCCTAATCGATCGGAAGTTAAATCTTCCCAATCAATGTTACTAGCATTACTAACATCAATATCTTTAATAATCTTACCTCGTGTGTTTATGCCATAAATATTGTTTTTGTTTCCCTTGTCTTCAATAACCCAAATTAAATCTGAATTAGGTAATGTTTCAGCAGCTGAGATCTCTTTTAAGTTGATTGGCAAATCTGCAATGACAGTTAATTTTCCTGTGTCACACGAGGTTAAAAACAGTAAGATTATGAGAAGTTGTTGGAATTGTAAAATCATATAATTTGGGTAAAAATTCAATATATTGAGATAATAAGATAAAATAAAATTTATAATCATAAACTATTAATAAATTGTGTAGCAAGCTTGCAATGAATTTAATAGTTTTGAACCCATAAAATATAAAGTGTAATGACTACTGTTAATGATCTGATAAATGTTTTAACCTTAAAAAAAGTAGGCGATAATGAGTTTAATGGAATAAGCAAAACTGTTGGTAGTCCAAATGTATTTGGTGGTCAAGTTTTGGCTCAAGCTATAAATGCTGCTTGTCGTACAATAACGAATGGCCGAATATTACATTCTATGCATTCTTATTTTTTAGAAGCCGGAAACCTAGACTTACCTATAACTTATAATGTAAGCATAGTGAGAGATGGAGGAAGTTTTTCCGTTAGAAGAGTAACTGCTCATCAAAAGGAGACGACTATATTTATTTTATCAGCTTCATTTCATAAAAAAGAAGATGGTTACAATCATCAAATTGATATGAATAATGGCATTAAGCAACCAGAAGAATTATTGAGTTGGACTGATATGTTAGAACAATTTGGTGAAGTAATACCACCAAGGACAAAGGAGTTTTTAATGATAGATCGACCAGTAGAGTTTAAACCTGTTGAAGTTGTAAATCCATATAACAAAGAAGATTTACCGCCATTTTCAAATGTATGGATTAAATTAAAAGGTGAATCAAATCAGTTAGATTTAGCAACAAAACAACAAATTCTTACTTATATTTCGGATTATAATATATTGGCAGCAGCCATGAATCGTCATGCAAGTAAAGCACATTGGGGAAATACGCAAACAGCAAGTTTAGATCACTCAATGTGGTATTTTAGAGATTTTGATTTTGATGATTGGTTGCTTTATTCAATTGAGTCTCCAAATACATCTAATGCAAGAGGTTTGGCAAAAGGAAATATTTTTACACGAGATGGTAAATTAATCGCATCAGTTGCGCAAGAAGGATTAATGCGACCTATAAAAAAATAATATGAGCAATAAAATATTAAAAATTGGACATCGAGGAGCAAAAGGTCATGTTACTGAGAACACCTTAGAATCTATTCAAAAAGCTATAGATTTAGGCGTTGATGGTGTTGAAATAGATGTGCATTTATGTGCATCAGGTGAGTTGGTGGTTTTTCATGATTTTACGGTAGATAGAATGACTGATGGTACAGGTGGAATTTCTAATTTCAGTCTTAAGGAATTAAAAAAATTAAAAGTTAAATCTAGATTTCAAATACCAACCTTATCACAAGTGTTACTTTTAGTTAACAATAGGTGTTTAGTAAATATCGAATTAAAGGGACAGAACACAGCCAAAGAGGCTTGCAGACTCATTGAGTTTTTTGTCACAAAAAAAGGCTGGGATTATAATAATTTTTTGGTCTCTAGTTTTCAGGAAGATCTAATAGAAACAGTTTATAAAACCAATAAAGAAATACCAATTGGTGTGCTTTCTCATACAAGTTTAGAAAGCTCTCTTCAGTTGGCAAATTCCGTATCAGCTAAAAGTATAATTGTGAATTATACCATGCTGACAGCAGATATGGTCTCAAAAATCAAAGAGAAACATCAGGTTATTGCCTATACAGTTAATAATTTAAAACCAATTGAACGAATTAAAACATATGAAGTTGATGGAATTATTACCGACTTTCCGGATAGATTATGATAAAAAAAGATGTCATTATTGTTGGTGGTGGTGCAGCAGGTTTTTTTGCAGCCATTAACATTGCTGAACAAAATCCTAAGTTAAAAGTTGCCATTCTTGAACGCGGTAAAGAAGGTTTGCAAAAAGTTAGAATTTCTGGAGGAGGTCGATGTAATGTAACTCATGCAGAATTTGTGCCTTCTGAATTAGTGCTTAATTATCCAAGAGGTGAAAAAGAATTATTAGGACCATTTCATCAATTTATGACAGGAGATACCATCGAATGGTTTCAAAAACGAGGGGTTGAACTTAAAATTGAAGACGATGGCAGAATGTTTCCAATTTCAGATTCTTCAAAAACCATAATCGATTGCTTTTTAAACGAAGCCAAAAAATATAAGGTTGAGGTGTTGTATAATCATGCTGTAAAAACAATTCAACACAAACAAACACTTTGGGAATTAGAAACTTCACAAGGTGATTTTTCATCGGAAAAACTCCTCATTGCAACAGGAAGCAATCCAAAAATATGGAGTATTTTAGAACATTTAGGTCATACCATTTCGCAACCTGTACCATCACTTTTTACCTTTGATATAAATGATGAGCGTATCAATGACATTCCTGGAGTTGTAGCCCAAAATGTTGAGGTTAAAGTTTTAGGAACTGATTTGATTTCAGATGGTCCTTTGTTAATGACTCATGTTGGAATGAGTGCACCTTCAATTTTAAAACTGTCTGCTTTTGGTGCGATCGAATTGTCTAAACGTGACTATAAATTTCAGATTGAAGTCAATTTTATCAGACAATCGTTTGATGCTTGTTTAATTATGCTGAGAGAATTGAAACATGAATTAGCTAAGAAAACGGTTTACAAATCGACTCAGTTTGAGTTGCCTAAACGCTTGTGGCATAAACTAGTTTTAGCTTCAAATTTGCATCAAAACATGCGTTGGGCAGATTTAAATAAAAACCAGATTGAAGATTTAGCTTCACAACTTACTCAAGCTGTTTTTAATGTAGAAGGGAAAAGTACGTTTAAAGAAGAGTTTGTAACAGCTGGTGGCATTGATTTAAAAGAAATTAATTTTAAAACCTTTGAAAGTAAGTTGCATAGCAATTTGTATTTTGCAGGAGAAGTCATTAATGTAGATGCAGTTACAGGAGGCTTTAATTTCCAGAATGCGTGGACAGGAGCTTACATTGCAGCCAAATCAATTTCAGAATGAATACATACATCGTACTTTTAAAAGGTATTAATGTTGGTGGACACAAAAAAGTGCCAATGGCAGAGTTACGAGAATCACTCACTAAATCTGGATTTCAAAATGTGCAAACTTACATTCAGAGTGGTAATGTTTTGTTACAATCCAAAATTGGTGATATTTCTACAATTGAAATTGGCATCGAAAAAACCATTAAGGATGATTTCGGCTTTGAGGTGTCAGTATTAGTAAAAACAAGACAAGAATTACAATGCATTTTTGATAATTCTCCATTTGAAGAGGAAAAAAAGAAAGCTAGTTATTTTATGATGCTTCACGTTTGTCCGAATGAAGATTTAGTAAAAGAGGCATCAGAAAAAGTATATGAAAACGAAGACTATAAAATTATCAACGATTGTATTTACTATTACAACGAAAAAGGGCTAGGAAAGGCAAAATTTAATATCAATTTCTTCGAACGAAAGTTTAAAACATTTGCAACAGCTAGAAATTATAACACAATGGTAAAACTCTTATCTTTGTCAGGAGAATAGCAAATATGACAGAACACGATTTTATTTCAAAAGCATATTCAAAAACTTTAGAAAGAGGAAAAGTAACTTGGGAATCGCCAAGTAACATCGCTTTGGTAAAATATTGGGGAAAAAAGAAGCATCAAATTCCTGAGAATCCATCAATAAGCTTCACGCTTAACGAGTGTAAAACTATGACATCATTGACTTTTACAAAGAAAAAAAGCAATCATGATTTTTCTTTTGAAGTCATTTTAGATGGTGAAAAGAAAGATGATTTTAAGCCAAAAATCCAAACATTTTTTGAGCGAATTGAATCTTTTTTACCTTTTTTAAAAGACTATCATTTTGTGATAGACACCAAAAACACTTTTCCTCATAGCTCAGGAATTGCATCATCTGCCTCTGGAATGAGTGCTTTAGCATTGTGTTTAATGAGTATTGAAAAGGAATTAGGTTCTGAAATGAGCGAAGAATTTTTCAATCAAAAAGCATCCTTCTTATCCAGATTAGGCTCAGGTTCAGCATGCAGAAGTGTTGAAGGTGATTTGATTGTTTGGGGAAAACATAAACAAATTACCAATAGTTCCGATTTATATGGTGTTAAATATCCTTTTGAAGTTCATGAGAATTTTAAAAACTATCAAGACACCATTTTGTTGGTTGATAAAGGTGAAAAGCAAGTCAGTAGTACAGTTGGTCATAATTTGATGCATGGTCATCCTTTTGCAGAAGAGCGCTTTAATCAAGCACATGATAATCTATCAAAATTAATTCATATTTTTAAGGAAGGTGATTTAAATTCGTTCATAAAAATTGTTGAAAGCGAAGCACTGACACTTCATGCTATGATGATGACAAGCATGCCTTATTTTATTTTAATGAAACCAAACACGCTAGAAATAATTAATAAAATATGGCGTTTTAGACGAGAGACAAACTTACATATTTGCTTTACTTTAGATGCTGGAGCTAACGTACATATTTTATATCCTGAAAAGGAGGCAGCTCAAATTTTGGAATTTATTAAAAGTGAGTTAGTTGCATTTTGTCAAAACGAACAATATATTTGTGATAGAATTGGCTTTGGAGCAAAAAAAATTAATTAATTTTGCACAAATGTCTAAATATAACATTATATTGTTAAACAAAACTTTTAGAGAGTTATGAAAGGACCACTTTTTTATTCTAAAATATTACTTTTTGGAGAGTATGGAATCATTAAAGATTCAAAGGGACTTTCTATTCCATATAGTTTTTATAATGGTGCTTTAAAGGTTGATGAAAATCCTTCACAAGAGGCAATAAAATCAAATAGTAACTTAAAAGCTTATATTAAGCATTTAGAAAGTATTAATGCTGAATTAGTCATTTTTGACTTAGACGCTCTTAGAGCAGATGTTGCAGCAGGTATGTATTTTGATTCTTCAATTCCTCAAGGCTATGGTGTTGGAAGTAGTGGTGCTTTAGTAGCTGCAATTTATGATAAATACGCATTTGACAAAATCACGATTCTTGAAAACTTAACAAGAGAAAAGCTGTTAAAGTTGAAAAGTATCTTTTCTGAAATGGAATCTTTTTTCCATGGAAAATCATCAGGTTTAGATCCACTAAATAGTTATTTAAGCATTCCCATTCTTATTAATTCTAAAGACAATATTGAAGCCACAGGAATTCCTTCTCAGCAAAGTAAAGGAAAAGGCGCTGTGTTTTTGTTAGATAGTGGTATAATTGGTGAAACTGCACCAATGGTTGGTATTTTTATGGAAAACATGAAGCAAGAAGGCTTCCGTAAAATGTTAAAAAACCAATTTATAAAACATACAGATGCTTGCGTAGACGATTTCTTAAAAGGTGATATAAAATCGTTATTCCGTAACACGAAACGTCTTTCTAAAGTGGTCCTAAATCATTTCAAACCAATGATTCCACAACACTTTCATGAGTTATGGAAAAAAGGTCTTGAAACTAATGATTATTATTTAAAACTTTGTGGTTCTGGTGGTGGAGGCTATATTTTAGGTTTTACCGAAGATATGGAACGTGCTCAAAAATCACTTTCAGATTATAAATTAGAAGTGGTTTACAACTTCTAAACAACATCTCATGCTTTCTAGAAAACAAAAACATGTGTTGCTAAAGTTCTTTAGCATGTTTTCTGTGGTTAGAGGTTACAATATTTTGGTTATTGTTATCGCGCAATACCTTACATCCATTTATATTTTAGCACACGATAAACCACTAAAACATGTTCTTTTGGATTTGAATTTATTAATCATTGTTTTAGCGTCGTCTGTTACAATTGCTGGAGGCTATATCATCAATAATTTTTACGATTCAGAAAAGGATTTAATCAATCGTCCACAAAAATCAATGCTAGATAGATTGGTAAGTCAAAACACTAAATTGGTGTTTTATTTTGTTCTTAATTTCATTGCAGTAATCATGGTAAGTTATGTGTCGTTCAGAGCTGTGATCTTTTTTTCCGCCTACATTTTTGCCATTTGGTTTTACTCTCATAAGCTTAAAAAATTGCCAATCATTGGGAATCTAACGTCGGCAATATTAACCATCACACCATTTTTTGCAATTTTTATTTATTACAAAAATTTTGAAACGGTAATTTTTGTACATGCGGTGTTTTTATTTCTCATTTTGTCCATGCGTGAATTGACCAAAGATCTCGAAAATATAAAGGGCGATTTGGCATTAAATTATAAAACCATACCTATTGTTTATGGTGAAAAAACATCAAAAATAATGCTTACTATTTTAACGGTTTTGGCCTTAATACCAGCATATTTTTTAATTTTTAAATTTAATATTGGAAGAATGAATTACTTCTTCTATCTAAGCATTGCACTCCTTGTAGTGTTTCTGTTGTTACTTCAAAAATCTAATAATAGGCCGCATTATTTGATACTTCATAACATCCTGAAGTTTATTATTGTTGCTGGCGTTTTTAGTATCGTTCTAATTGATGTAAATTTACTCTTAAACCGAATTTTGTAATGGATAATACACTAAAAATTGCAATGGCTCAAATTGCACCTGTTTGGTTAAACAAAACAGAAACCCTAAAAAAAGTAGAGCAAGCCATTAAAGATGCTGCTAACGAAAAATGCGAATTAATTGTTTTTGGCGAAGGCGTAGTTCCAGGCTATCCATTTTGGTTGGCATTAACTGGAGGTGCAGAATGGGATAAAAAAGTGAATAAAGAATTACACAGGCATTATGTGGCTAATTCTATTACTGTTGAAAATGGGGATTTAAATACCATTTGTCAATTAGCAAGAAAACATCAAATGGCAGTGTATCTGGGTATTATTGAAAGGCCTCTGGATCGTGGTGGACACAGTGTATACGCGTCCTTAGTTTATATTAATGAAAAAGGAGAAATAAAATCTGTACACAGAAAACTTCAACCAACTTATGATGAACGTCTAACTTGGTCTCCTGGAGATGGCAATGGCTTACAAGTACATCCTTTGAAACAATTTACGGTTGGAGGTTTAAATTGTTGGGAAAACTGGATGCCTTTACCAAGAACTGCACTTTATGGTTTAGGCGAAAATTTACATATTGCTGTTTGGCCTGGAAGTGATCACAATACCAAAGATATTACGCGTTTTATTGCAAGAGAATCGCGTTCTTATGTGGTGTCAGTGTCAAGCTTGATGAGTAAAGAAGAATTCCCTAAAGATACGCCTCATTTTAGCGAAATTGTAAAAAATGCTCCGGAAACTCTTGCTAATGGAGGAAGTTGTATGGCTGGTCCTGATGGTGAATGGATTATTGAACCTATCATCAATAAAGAAGGTTTATTTGTTCAAACCATTGACTTTAATCGCGTGTATGAAGAGCGTCAAAACTTTGATCCAGTCGGACATTATTCACGACCAGATGTCACAAAATTAACGGTTAATAGAACGCGTCAATCAACGACAGAATATTTCGAATAATGTGAACTAATGTATTACCTTTGCCAAAAAATTAGTCATCATGAGCAGACAGCAAGGGAGTAGTGGAAAAGGAAAATCTTCAGGTAGAAGTTTCAAGAATGTTAAGAATACTGATTCAAGTAGAAGCAATAATAATGCTAAAGGAAAAAGTTTTGCAAGAGGGAATACTCCTTTTAAGAAAAAAGTGACGACTCCAAAAGCGTCAAATCCTAACGAAATACGTCTAAATAAATATATTTCCAATTCTGGTATTTGCTCACGTCGTGAAGCTGATGAGCACATCGCTATAGGTTTGGTAACCGTAAATGGTAAGGTCATAACTGAAATGGGTTACAAAGTAAAACTGGAAGATGAAGTTCGATATGATGGACAACGCGTTAATCCGGAAAAGAAGGCTTATGTTTTATTGAATAAACCAAAAGGCTTTGCAACAACAACAAGTGAAGGCAAAGGAAGAACTGTGATGGATTTAGTAGCCAATGCAACGAGCTCTCGTATTAAACCCATTGGGAGATTAGGAAGAAACTCAACAGGTTTATTATTGTTCACTAATGACGAAAGTATCCACGAAAAATTCACCAATTCAAAAAATGGTGTATCACGTTTGTTTCAAATAGAACTTGATAAGAACCTGAAATATGAAGATCTTAAGCAAATCAAAGAAGGCTTTAAAATTGATGGCAAGCTAATTTCTGTTGAAGAGATAAGTTACATTGATGGTGCACCAAAAAAAGAAATAGGTTTAAAAATCAAAAATACAGGCAACACCATAATTAGAACTATTTTTGAGCATTTTAATTATGATCTCATAAAAGTAGATTGTGTTATGATTGCCGAAATGACCAAAAAAGATATTCCTCGTGGTCATTGGAAACACTTAACAGAACAAGAAGTTAATAATTTAAAGATGCTTTAGGTTTTTTTTAGCACGTTAAACAGTTAGTTTTTTACATTCTACACCAGTATTTTTAACAAAACAGAATTAATAAATAACATATCCAGCATTTGCTCTAAATGGAGAATGGTGTATCTTAAAATTATTTGTACCCAATATCTCTCTTAGAGCTTGTGTTTCACCAGGAAACTCTTTTACATTAATTTCATCAAAAGCAATTACAGCTCCTTTGGATAAATAAGGCAGTATTAATTCAAGACAGTCTCGTGTCGGTTTATAAATATCAAAATCAAAATAGGCCAAGGATATGATTGTTTCAGGATGGTCTTTTAAATATTGTGCAACAGTTTGGGAAGCATTTCCTTTAATTAATTGATGCTTCTTTATCGACGAAATTGGAGCCATTTTTTCATGTAAATTAATAACTTCATCTAAGAAATCTTCATAGTTTTCAGGCACTCCAAAATCACCAGATTTCCATTTTTTTTTGTCTTTATCTTTATCAACATCAACAAATCCCTCCCAGGTATCAAAACCAATTATTTTGCGATTGTGATTGTATGGTTCATATATACCTCTATAACTTGTGAATAATGAAATATTTTGGCCATACCTTACTCCAAGCTCAAAAATACTTCCATGTATAGGTACTATTTTTTGATATAATTCATTGATAAACAAAAACCGAGAAAGGTTTCTTCTATCTATAAATAGCCCAATATTATTAAATAACTCTTCAGAAGGTATGGGAGATTTAAATAACAAGTCTTCAAATCGATTTCGATTTTTTGTATAAGATTCATTATAAAGTTTGTTTATTCCTACTTCAGTCTTAGTGTCAATTTCTTTCATGCGATTTCTCTCTTTTTGTTAATTCGAATATTGAATAATTGTGATTCAGTTTTCATTGATTATTTTAGAGGTTAAACGAAGTTACTTGTTTTCACTGTAAGGTCAAAAAAGTAATGCCATTAAAAAAACGCAAAAAATGTTTAAAAAATCGTTGTTTTTCAATTTTTTGTTTTTCATTTGCACTGTTATTAGCTGAACAAATTGAAACCTGTTTTTATGTTCGGGCTTTTGAAAATTAGGAAGTCATATTCAAAAGCTGCTTATCGTTTAAGATACCGAATTTTAGAGCTAACTTCCGTTTTTCCTATCGCTGCAAGCCAGCATAATTTTGGTTTTGTGCCTACTACACAAAATCCAATTCAAGTTTGATATACATTCATTATTTAATATATTGAAACCCATTAGTTTCTAGTTTTTTTAATCTCAAAATAAATAATAGTCTCAAAATAAAGAATGAATACTAAATACATTGACTTAATCAGTCAAACGTTTGATTTTCCTCAAGAAGAATTTAAACTTTCGGAAAATAAGCTTCGTTTTCATGATGTGGATCTCATGCAATTGGTTGAAGATTATGGAGCACCTTTAAAATTCACCTATTTACCTCAAATATCAAATAATATACAACGTGCTAAAAATTGGTTCAATACAGCCATTGAAAAGCATAACTATAAAGGAAAATATAACTATTGCTATTGTACAAAAAGTTCACATTTTAAACACGTTTTGCATGAAGCATTAAAAAATGATATTCATATTGAAACCTCGTCGGCATTTGATATTGATATTGTTGAAAACCTGAAAAAAGAGGGTAAAATCAATAATGACACCTATGTTATTAGTAATGGTTTTAAACGCGAACAATATGTTACTAATATAGCTAGATTAATCAATAATGGACATAAGAATGCTATTCCCATAATTGATAATTATGAAGAAATTGAATTACTTTCAAACGAAATAAAAGGAAAATTTAAGGTAGGTATTCGAATTGCTTCAGAGGAAGAGCCAAAATTTGAGTTTTATACTTCTCGTTTAGGAATTGGTTATAAAAACATTGTGCCGTTTTACAAAAACCAAATTAAAAATAATAAAAGAGTTGAGCTCAAAATGCTTCACTTTTTTATCAATACAGGAATTCGTGATAATGCCTACTATTGGAACGAATTGCTGAAATGCCTTAAAGTTTACACAAGTCTTAAAAAGATTTGTCCATCATTAGATAGTCTAAATATCGGTGGTGGATTCCCAATAAAAAACTCATTAGTTTTTGACTTTGATTATGAATACTTAGTTGATGAAATTGTAAACCAAATTCAAGTCACTTGTGAAGAGGAAGGCGTGGATGTGCCAGATATTTTTACTGAATTTGGTAGTTTTACTGTTGGCGAAAGTGGAGGAGCTGTTTACGAAATATTATACCAAAAACAACAAAATGATCGTGAAAAGTGGAACATGATAAACTCATCATTTATCACTACACTTCCTGATACTTGGGCTATAAACAAACGCTTTATCATGTTGCCAATAAATCGTTGGGGTGATACATACGAACGTGTGTTACTTGGAGGATTAACTTGTGATAGTGATGATTATTACAATAGCGAACAGCACATGAATGCTATTTATTTACCAAAATACAACAAAGACAAGCCATTGTATATTGGCTTTTTTAATACTGGAGCCTACCAAGAAACTATTGGTGGTTTTGGAGGCTTACAACATTGCTTAATTCCGTCACCAAAGCATATATTGATTAATAGAGATGAAGACGGTAACATCTCAACAGAACTATTTAGTGAACAACAAAAAAGTGAAGACTTACTTAAAATTTTAGGTTATGAAAACTAAAACCTACGCTGGAATACCAGAAGAACTTGCAAAATTAGAACAAGCAAAAATTGTATTAATTCCTGTGCCTTATGATGGTACAAGTACATGGCAAAAAGGAGCTGATAAAGGTCCTGAAGCATTCTTAAATGCGTCTGAAAACATGGAATTGTATGACATTGAAACTGACACTGAAGTTTATAAACAAGGTGTGTATTTGGCGGATGCTGTTACAGAAAACAGCTCTCCGGAAGCTATGGTTGATGCCGTGCATGAAGCGACAAAAAAGTACATTAAAAAGAATAAGTTTGTAACCATTTTTGGAGGCGAACACTCAATTTCAATTGGTACTATTCGCGCTTTTAATGAAATGTATCCTAGCCTTACAGTTTTACAACTTGATGCCCATGCAGATTTACGCAAAAGCTATGAGGGCTCTAAATGTAATCACGCTTGTGCTGTGTATGAAGCTAGCCAAACAACCAATTTAATTCAGGTTGGTATTCGCTCAATGGATATTATTGAAAAAACAGTAATGGACGAAGAAAAAACATATTTTGCTCATGATATGGCTGTTGATGACACTTGGATGGATTCAGCAATTGACCAAATGACAGATAATGTATTTATCACCATAGATTTGGATGCTTTCGATCCTTCAATTTTACCAAGCACAGGAACACCAGAACCAGGAGGATTGTTATGGTATGAAACCCTCGAGTTTTTAAAACAAGTATTTGAAGAAAAAAATGTTGTAGGATTTGATATTGTTGAGCTTTGTCCAAACCCTAAAGAAAAGTCTTCAGATTTTCTTGCTGCAAAATTGTATTATAAAATGTTAAGTTATAAATTTCAAGATGAAGAAGCAGAAGATGATTATGACAACTCTTTTGATAGTTCATACATAAATAAAGGTAACAACTCAAAATTTAACGACGACGAAGATGACTACTAAAGGACCAATCTCTCAATTTATTCAAAAACACTATCTCCATTTCAATGCAGCAGCTTTAGTTGATGCAGCAAAAGGATATGAAGCACAGTTAGATTCTGGCGCAAAAATGCTAGTATCGCTTGCTGGTGCTATGAGTACTGCAGAATTGGGTAAAAGTTTTGCCGAAATGATCCGTCAGGATAAAGTGCATATCATATCTTGTACAGGAGCCAATCTTGAAGAAGACATTATGAACTTGGTAGCACATTCGCATTATAAACGTGTGCCAAACTACCGAGATTTAACACCTCAGGAGGAATGGGATTTACTCGAAAAAGGATTAAATAGAGTTACTGATACTTGTATTCCAGAACATGAAGCTTTTAGACGCTTACAAGCACATATTTTTGATATCTGGAAAGATGCTGAAGCTAAAGGAGAACGTTATTTGCCGCATGAATATATGTACAAAATGTTATTATCAGGAGTACTTGAGCAGTATTATGAAATTGATGTAAAAGATTCTTGGATGTATGCAGCTGCAGAAAAAAATCTACCTATTGTATGTCCAGGTTGGGAAGACAGTACTATGGGAAATATCTTCGCAAGCTATGTACTTAAAGGTGAACTTAAAGCTAGTACAATGAAATCTGGTATAGAGTACATGACCTTTTTAGCCGATTGGTACACAGATAATTCTCAAAAAGGAATAGGATTTTTCCAAATAGGAGGAGGTATAGCAGGAGATTTTCCAATCTGCGTTGTGCCAATGTTGTATCAAGATATGGAGAGAGAAGACACTCCATTTTGGAGTTACTTCTGTCAAATAAGCGATTCAACCACAAGTTATGGTTCTTATTCTGGAGCAGTGCCAAATGAAAAGATCACTTGGGGAAAATTAGATATCAATACACCAAAATTTATTATAGAAAGTGATGCAACTATAGTTGCGCCTTTAATTTTTGCTTATCTTTTAGGCATGTAATCATAATTTTTTTTCAAACTTAAAAAATGAAAAATAGAGACGACAATAAAAAACGTGTTATCGTTGATTTTAAAAAACTAACACCTGAAATATTAGGCTTGTTGGTTGAAAAGTATCCTGATGGCTATGATGAAGACCATATCATCACCTTTAGGAATGCTAAAAATGAACTGGTTGAAGCTGTACAGGTTGATACAGATGATACCAAGTATTTGGTAAAAGTTAGTACCAAATTAGTAAAAACCATGGAGAATTATGATGAAGATGATTATGAAGATTTTGAAGACGATGATCCAGATGCAGTTCAAGATCCAGAAATAGATTCTGACCTTGAACCTTCAGAAGAACCAGAAGATTTCGATTAAAATTTGAAATGACATGGAAACAGCTGTTTTTAAATCTTATGAAAACGGTTATTACACGTTTTTGTTTGAAAATGGAGAAGACATGGTTTTTGAAGAAGTGCATCCACGTGTGTTGAAGCAATATGACTTAAAAAACGATAAAACCCTTATCAATAAAAAGTTTGGTGTTTTATTTGTAGAAGTGTTTGACGATACAGACGATGATTTTTTAATCTATAGAATAGAGAGTTTAAAACCTTTATAATTTGGCATATGAAATGTCATCATAAAAGTGGCATTGCATCTGACTTATAGTAAACAATAAAATAGTATCAGATGAAAACTTCATTCCACATGTCTTTACCATGTTTAAGTGTAAAGGACACAAAAAATTTTTATGTAAATACCATTGGAGCATCTTTAGGACGTTCAGCACAAAATTGGGTAGATGTTAATTTGTTTGACCATCAGTTAACGTTTATCAAGGCAGCTAAATTTAACTTTAACAGTCCAAACTATGTATTTGAAGGTAAAATTTTGCCTTCGTTCCATTTTGGAGTTATCGTAGATATAGATACTTGGGGCAAAATTTATACTAAACTTGGAGAGCAAAACCTTGAAGTGGTTGCTCAAACGACATTTTTAAAAGATAAAAGCGGAGAGCATTTATCGTTTTTTGTAAAAGATCCAAATGATTATATGTTGGAGTTTAAAAGTTTTAAAGATCTAAAACAGATGTTTAAAGCTTAAGAAAATAATTTTACTTGTTATTAAATTGCGTCATCTAGCATCAGTTTAAAAACGTATATATCAAAAGAGATATTAAGCCACGCGTAACTTCATAAAGTAAGCTTACTAAAAGCAATTTTCGGACTTGAGGTGGTAAACTTCCGAAAGAAAATAACAACATTTAACATTAATTTTATAAAAATGAAAACAAAATCAATTCACATAATTGGTGTTTTATTCGTGTCTTTTCTTTTGTTATTGTCAGTAAACAAACTACAAGACACAGAAACTTTTGAAGGGACTTTTGATGGAAAAGAAGACTATGGCTACAACTTTATTGGAACAGATAGCGATGGTGATGAGTACACCATGACCTTTCAACAAGTTGATGCTAAAGTTTTAGAAACTTACAACTTAGATTCTGATGATTTAATTGGAACTAATTTTGAAGTCACTTATAAAACCAAAAAGGAAGTCATTAAAGACGAAGATGGTTACGAAGAAGACATTGAAACATTAACTATTATAGCACTTAAGCAACTATAATTACAATAAATAGTTTTTAGAAAAGCCAGCTCAAATGAGCTGGCTTTTTTTGGTCTATACTAGTTTACAAGCTTCAATAATTGTTCTAAATTGCGCAAACAAAAAATATTTTTAACCTCAGGCAACCTTTTGCACAACTTTTGCGTCTTTATAAATAGAAGCTATAAATGAATCCACTTTTGAAAGTCATTCAATTGTATAAAAACGAAAAACAGCTTATTAAAAAAGCTGCTAGCAATCATCGTGATGCACAGCATATGTTGTATCAATTGCATGCACCTAAAATGTTAAGCGTTTGTCGTTACTATATGAAAGATGTTCACCAAGCGGAAGAAGTGATGCTCAACGGTTTTTTTAAGGTGTTTACACAATTAAAAAGCTTTAAAGCAGAAGGTAGTTTTGAAGGTTGGATGAGACGAATCATGATAAGGGAATCCATCTCATTCCTCCGTAAAAAGAAGCAGCTAGAATTTTCAACTGATGATATGGAGCTTTATGATGAACCATCAAATTATAGTGATGCCGAACTTGACGTTGACGAAATTCAGCAACTTATTGACAAGCTTCCAGAAGGTTACCGAATGGTGTTTAATATGTACGCCATTGAAGGATATAAACATAGTGAAATTGCAGAGATGTTAGACATCGCCGAAAGCACATCAAAATCGCAATTATTTAAAGCGCGTAAGCTGTTACAACAGCAAATAAAGCAACTGAATAAAACAAGTTATGGCACCAATTAAATTTGAAGAACAACTTAAAGACAAGCTAGAAAAGCGAAGCATTCAGCCTAGCCAAGATGCTTGGAATAAGCTCAGTGATAAACTAGATGAAGTAGAGGATAAACAAAACAATAATGGGTTTTGGTGGCTTGGTATTGCAGCTGCAATTGTTGGTGTAATGTTGGCTATAACCTTAGTATTTAATTCGAATACTGAAATTACTGATCCAACTATTGTAGACACAAAAAAAGAGAATGTAATTGATACTGAATTAATACAAAATAAAGATGTTTTAAAGGATAACAATACAGTTGTAACTGAACTGAACGATGAAACTGAATCCAAAAATATTCAGACCAATAACACTAAAACACAAATTGATAAAGCACCTTTAAAAACGATTGTAAATCAGAAGCAAGACGCTATAATTAAGGAAGTAGATGGGAAAAGTACTGCTGTCGCAAATGCAAACACCGCAGAAATAAACAAACTAAATACTGCAAAAGCAGCAGAGGTTTTAAGTTTTGAAGATCAGAAAGTAAAAGATGTAATTGCACAAATTCAGCAACTTCAAAAAGACAATAAAGAGGTAACTACTGAAGAGATTGATGCCCTTTTAGAATTGGCTCATAAAGAAATCACGATGCAGAAACTATACAACGAAGCTACT
>CAZRDG010000021.1:0-17148 GCA_964598775.1 uncultured Lacinutrix sp. | reverse complement strand
GAAAAAGCTGTATGTACTTTACATTTTTGTATTTGCGATTATTTCAGTATTAGCCACAATGGTGTATTGTTATTCATTTGCCCAATGTGGATGTTCACCAATGAAATGTTTGAGTGATTACTTATGGCAAACCCTAGTGCCATTAATATTCTTTTCGTTTACGTGGATGTTATATCGATTTTTAGAGGAGCAAGAGGATTTAGAAATCATGAAAAAACAACACACAGAAATGGAGTTGAAGTTTTTAAAATCACAAATTAATCCGCATGTGTTGTTCAATAACTTAAATACCATTTACTCGTATTCTATTGAAAAACCTGAAGAAACACCAGAACTCATTTTAATGCTTTCAGATAACTTAAAGCATGTGTTGTATGAAAGTAACTCTGAAATGATTACTTTAGAAAAAGAACTCAATTTTTTGGATAATTATATCAAGTTTCAAAAAATACGTACTGAAGGTGTCAAACAACTCCACTATAAAAAAACCATTGAGAATCTCAATCATCAAATAGCACCATTATTACTCATTACTATTTTTGAGAATGCCTTTAAACATAGTACACTTAGCAGTGATATTCACATAGAAATAAATGTAAAAAGTAATACTTTAGAATGTGTTTGCGTAAACGATTTTGATGAAACTAAAGTGACTTCAGACGAATTTAAAATTGGGCTTCAAAATTTAGAAAAACGATTAGAACTTTTATATAAAGATAATTTTCAATTTAGCATAACAAGAAATAGTACTTTTAAAGTGTTTTTAAAACTGAACCTTTCATGAATTGCATTATCATAGAAGACGAAATTCCTGCTCAAAAAATTCTTCAGAATTTTATTGGAAAAATGCCTAATGTGGAATTGAAAGGAACCTTTAATGCAGCTATTGAAGCCTATTCTTTTTTGAGTAACAATGAGATCGATTTAATATTTCTTGATATTAATTTACCAGATATTTCTGGATTGGATTTTATAAAAACAGTTAAAAATCCACCATCAATCATCATCACCACAGCTTATCCAGAACACGCTGTAAGTAGTTTTGAATTGGATACCATTGTGGATTATTTGGTAAAACCCATCAGGTTTGAACGCTTTTTTAAAGCCATCAATAAACTAAAAACAAGACAAGAAAATCATCTTGAAGAAGAAAACGACGCTATTTTTTTAAACGTTGATAAAACACATCACAAAATCATATTAAATGATATTTTTTATGTTGAATCAGATAGAAATTATATTTCTCTTATTACAAAAACTAAAACTTTAAGCTTTATTGATACGCTAAAAAATTGGACAGAGAAACTGAACAGTAATCAGTTTATACAAGTGCATAAATCGTTTATTGTGAATGTAAATAAAGTTGATAAAATTAGTGGGAACACCTTGTTTATTACCGATAAAAAAATTCCGATAGGTAGAACCTATAAACAAGAATTACTTAAAACACTTAATATTGTTTAATTTAGTATAAACTAAACAATATAATGCATCATACATCCAAACTCCCAAATTTAGAAACTACGATTTTTTCAGTCATGAGTGCTTTGGCCATTAAGCACAATGCTGTAAACTTATCACAGGGTTTTCCAAATTTTAAAAGTGACCAGACACTTATTGACTTGGTAAATAATGCCATGAATGCAGGACATAACCAATATGCTCCTATGCCTGGAACCTTGAGATTACGTCAGGCAATTGCCAATAAATTTGAATTGCTATATAATTCTACCTATCATCCAGAAAATGAAATCACAATCACTTCTGGAGCAACTCAGGCCATTTATTCAGCCATTACTGCTTTTATAAAACCAGATGATGAGGTCATTGTGTTTAGGCCAGCTTATGATAGCTACGTACCTTCTGTTGAATTATGCGGAGGTAAAGTCGTTTCAATACAAATGAAACATCCAGATTATGGGATTGATTGGAATGAAGTAAAAACAAATATTACTTCAAAAACCAAAATGATCATCATTAATACTCCTCATAATCCTAGTGGAACAATTTTGAGTAAAAATGACATGTTGCAACTGGAAAAACTTACAGAAGGCACCAATATTTTGGTATTGAGTGATGAAGTGTATGAGCATATTATTTATGATGGTGAGAAACACCAAAGCGCTTGCTTATTTAAAGGCTTAAAATCACGAAGTTTTATCACAGCGTCTTTCGGAAAAACATTTCATAATACAGGATGGAAAATAGGCTATTGTTGTGCACCAAAAGAGCTTATGGATGAGTTTAGAAAAGTGCATCAGTTTAATGTATTTAGCGTGAATCATCCTATACAAGTTGCATTGTCTGAATATTTGGAAACTTCAAGTCATTATCAAGACTTATCGGGATTCTTTCAGCAAAAGAGAGATTTCTTTCTGGGATTAATAAGGGATTCAAGGTTTAAATTCACACCATCAAAAGGGACCTATTTTCAGTCCCTGGATTACTCGAATATCACAAATAAGAATGATTTCGAATTTGCAAAAGAACTTACCATAGAAAAAGGCATTGCATCAATTCCAATTTCAGTGTTCAATTTAAATAAGTTAGACCATAAAGTGTTGCGTTTTTGTTTTGCAAAAACAGATGATACATTAATAAAAGCGGCCGAAATTTTAAACACAATTTAGTGTGACTTTTTGCGTAAATTAGAGTCTATTAGTTGAACATAAATAAGAATGTCATGAAATATATTAGTTGTCCTTTTTTTAGGATTCGGATGGTTTTCAAATGCTCAAGTAGTTGAAAGAGAAGGAAAGAAATATGTCGTAAAAAAAGATAAAATTTTACTTGATGGAAATGATGTAACAGCGACATTTTCTGTTGAAGAGCAAGCTAAAATTAGGGCTGAATTTTCAAAATTAGAGGAAGAAATCAAGTTAAAAAAGAAAGAAGAAGAACGATTAGAAAAGGCAGAAAAAGAGCGTAAAAAAGCTGAAAAAGCACAAAAAAAGGCTGAAAAGGAGCAAAAAAAGGCCGAAAAGGCGTTAAAACAAAAAGAGAAAGCACAGTCAGATTACAATAAAGCTGTTAAAGATTTAGAACAAGCTCAAAGTAAGTTTGAGCGACTCAAAAATAAGGGTAAATTATCTCCAAATGACGAAGCTAAGTGGTTGGAGAAAATCCAAAAACTAAACGAAAAAATAGAAAAAGCTGAGAAAAAATTAAAGCGCTCTTAACGCAATCTTTTTTTCATAAACCAATCGGTTTGCTTGTCTTTTCCAATGTAATAAGGATGTGAGCCAAATATTTTAAAACCATAAGTTTCATAAAATTTTACGGCACCTTTATTTTCTTGCCAAACGCCAAGCCAAATAAATGTTGCTTTGCAATTTTTTGCGATGTCAATAGCTTTTTTAAGCATGAACTTCCCAATGCCTTGGCTTTGAAAATCTTTTATCACATAAATACGCTCTAACTCTATGCTTTGTTTTGCAAATTGTTCGGTTTGCGCTTCGTTTTTATTGAGCTTAAAATAACCAACAAGTACGTTTTTTAAGTACACAAAATAAAACTCTGAATTTACATTGAGTAATTGTTCTACAATGGCATTTTCGTTAAACGCTTGATTTATATAGTTCCAGAAATCTTCAGGGTTGTTTTGTTTCTCAAAAGCGTGAATAAAAGTATCTCTTGAAATGTCAACTAAGACATTCAAATCTTTAATCGTGCATTTTTCAAAAGTTAAAACCATAGCAGTTATAAATTTACTTAAAAAAATAGTTATTTTTAGAGGATGCAAGAACAACTTAAAATAGCGATTATTCAATCTGATTTAGTTTGGGAAAACCCAGAACAAAACAGATTAAATTTTACTGATAAAATTGAGCAGATAAATCAATCAGTTGACATCATTGTACTTCCAGAAATGTTTACCTCTGGGTTTACAATGAATCCAGAACATGTGTTTGAAACCATGGATGGAACTACTATTTCTTGGATGAAAGAAATAGCACAAAGAACAAATTCTGCGATTTGTGGAAGTCTTGTTATTGCTGAGAATAACTACTATTACAACCGTTTTGTTTTTGTAACTCCAACATCTGATTTAAACTATTATAATAAGCGTCACACTTTTACGCTTGCTGGTGAACACAAAGTGTATAAGGCAGGAAACAAAAGAATGACGATTAGTTATAAAGGCTGGAAACTGCTTCCTTTGGTGTGTTACGATCTGCGTTTCCCTGTGTGGGCAAGAAACACTGATGATTATGATGTCATGATATATGTTGCAAATTGGCCAAAGCCACGTGTTAATGCCTGGGATGCATTGCTAAAAGCTAGAGCTATAGAGAACATGAGTTATTGTGTTGGTGTAAATAGAGTTGGTTTTGATGTGAATAACCATGAATACGTTGGACATTCAGCAATTTATGATGGTTTAGGAGAATGTATTTCAGATATTAAACACAATACTGAACAAACAGAAATTTTAATTTTAAATAAAAATCACCTAGAAACGATACGTCAAAAGTTAAAATTTTTGGACGATAGAGATGCTTTTACTTTAAAATAAAAGTCTCAACATAATCCCAACCAGATCTAATTTCTAATAGTTCTGGATAATAGCTAACACGTTCGGGTTGTATTTTTTTCAGATAGTTTCCTGTATCGTATTTTTTGTTTCCATTCGAATCATAAATGACTCTTATTAAATAATTGGCTGCAGAAATATGGATAAAATCCAATGGTTCAGGTTTTGTAGAATAGAGTTCAGCTTTCACTTCACCTTTAGGTGATACAAGTTGAACGATAACAGGATACACTGCATTTTGGAGTGTGAGTCGTAAATTGCCATAGTCTGATAAAGCTCTTGTTCTAACTGTAAAATCTAAGGTGTCATTCTCTGCCCCAAAAAAGTCCTTAACAGCACCTGGAAGCATTTTAATTTTATAAGAGTTTTCTTCTTGTTTGTCAAATTTAAAGCTGTGGCTATTTAAAATGCTCTCATAGCTCGTTGAAAACTCCACATTTGTAGAATCTCTTCTCATAATAGATATCTTGCTTTTATCTAATGCCATCAATGGGTTATTTGCGGTTAACACAAAATCTTCATTTAACTTTAAACTAGTGCCACTAGTAGCAGAAATAATTAAAGAATCTTTTTCAAGCGTCCTTGTTCTTACAGTAAAGGAGTCCACATAAGTTGTATTGGTCACTTGAAACATTAAAGAATCAGATTTAATTTCTGGTTTGAAGAAATAATACAAACTGTCAATTTTATTGCCTTTTGTGATCCTATTTTCAAACCCTTCAGGCACATCTGAAAGAATGTTTATGTTCATACCTTCGTATTCACCTTCGTAGCCAAAAGCAATTTTATTTCCTGAAACTTGTTTTGGTCTTGCTGCTTTAAAGTTGGTTATTTCTTTAAATAGATTTAAAACATATGAAGTATCAGATGGTACAGTAATAAACTCTTTTCTAAATCCTATTTTATCTTCTTTTTGTTGAAAGGTGTAATTGTTGCTTTCATCTTTTAATGCAATCAATAAATACTTTCCAGCTTTTAAATTATCAAGCTGAAATGTTGACGTGCTATCTAAAGTATTGGTAATATACTTGGGCTTTTCTTTATAAATAATAGAATCTGTAAAGGTTGAATCAACCTCATAAAGCATTACAGAAACAAATTCTTCAGGAGTTTGATCTAGAGCATCTTCAATACGACCGCTTACTTGTAAAGAATCAATATATGTTCCTGTAGAAAATACATATCTGTAATATGGATAAGGATTACTTTCATTATTATCTACAATGCTTTCACCAAAATTAAAAGCATAAGTAGTATTCGGTTGAAGTGTATCAAAAATTTTAATGGTAATGTATTTACTTGCTGAACCTAAAGGTGTAATTTCAGGTTCTATGTTCATTGGAGGTGAGATAATAAGCTGTTTTTGCAGGTCTTTTATTTTAATATATTCATCAAAATAAATGATGATCTCTTTAGCTGCAAAATTTGTAGAAAAGTTTTCAGGCTCAGATTTTACAATCACTGGAGGTGTTATATCCTTTTCCCCACCAGAAGGTGTTCCTCGGTTAGCACATTGCGCAAACAACAACGCAATAACAATAAGTAATACTAAATTTGAGAGAAGTCTCTTCATTAAAAAACCAATTTTCAGCAAAATAACAACTTAATTTATAACTAACGAAAAACTTATGATGCAATTGCCATAGATGCTACACTTATTTTCACATTTTTGGCTTTGTTTAAAACATTTACACACGATTCTATTGTGGAGCCAGTAGTAATGATATCATCAACCAATAAAATATGTTTACCTTCTATTATCTCATGGTTTTCAATGGTAAAAATTTCATTATTGCTGTTCCATCTAGCAATACGGTTTTTAAATACTTGAGTTTTTGTATTTGTGGTTTTTAAAAGGACATTATCAATATATTTTGCATTAAGTGCAGTGGCAATTTCAGCACCAAACTTAGCCACTTGATTATAACCACGTTGGCGCAATTTCTTTTTGTGCAATGGCACAGGAATTACAACATCTATTAATTTATAGTGTTCTAACGAAGCTAATTCATGACCTAACCATTTCCCTAAAAACGGGCCAATATCTTCATGTCCTTTATACTTTAAATTGTGTAACAAATGCTGAACAATACCTTTCTTTTCAAAATGTAATAGTGCTGTAGCTTGTTCTAGTTTCACTCTTCCGTAAAATATTTTCTCGACACTTTTATCATTATTAAAGTGATAATTAGTAACAGGCAAATCATGTCTGCATTGGGTACACAAAAACCCTTCATTATCTGATAATAATCGAGAACAACCAAAACAGACCTTAGGAAAGAACAGGTTTAACAAGTTTTTTATCACTTTGTCGATTTTAATTAACTAACACAAACTTAATATATATTTTCGCTCAATAATTAATTCATCCCTTAGATTTAATAATGATAGTTAATCCACAAGAATTTAACTACAGATTAACGATAGGAATTTTAGCTGTTGTCGTTGCTGTGTTTTCAGCTTATGGCCTAACAAGCTACTCCACTTTAAAATCTGACAATGATTTTTTAGTGCAAGAAAAAAGAAACCTACATAATGAGTTGGGCGAGATATTAAATCGTTATGACGCATTGAATTCTGAAAATCTAACCCTAAAATCTCAATTAGATAGCACTATATATAAAGTTGGAGTTACTAGTAATGCGATAGAAAGATTAGAGGCGAAAGCTGCTTTTAACTCCTCATTACAAAGTCAGTTAAATGTTCTTAGAACGCAAAAACGTAGTTTAGAAGATCGAGAAGATTCTTTAATTAGAGTCGCTCAGAAAATTGAAGAAGAAAAGCAAGGCATCATTGAAGAGTTAAACTTTGAGAAGAAAAACGCTTTAATAGAAAAAGCAACTTTTGAAAATAAAATTGAAAAAGCCAGTGTTATTTCTGCTAATTCATTTATCGCCAAAGCATATAAAATAAATGCCTTTAAAAACCCTGTTCAAACTTTTAAAGCGAAAGAGGCAGAGCAGATTGAACTCTGTTTTGTAATTGGACAAAATGTAATTGCACAAAAAGGCAATAAAGATTTGTACGTTCAAATTATAGATCCAAACAATAATATTTTATCAGATAAAGGTTCAATTAATTTTGGTGATGAGTCATTGATATACAGTCATAAAGAAAGTATTAATTATAACAATGCAGCTATAGATATTTGTTTAAACATTGAAAATGATGAAGCGTTTAAATCAGGACTTTATTATATTAATGTTTTTGAGAACAACAGGAGACTTGGAGGAACACAAATTGAGTTAAACTAAGAATAAAAAATAAATTTAATGAAACCGTTCCATTTGTTTGGAGCGGTTTTTTATTTTTGCAGCATGGCAAACAACGACGATCAATTTAAAAAGGTAATCTCTCACGCAAAAGAGTATGGTTACGTATTCCAAAGTAGTGAAATCTATGATGGATTGAGTGCAGTTTATGATTATGCACAAAATGGAGTAGAGTTAAAGAAAAACATTCGTGACTATTGGTGGAAAGCCATGGTGCAAATGCATGACAATATCGTTGGTATTGATGCCGCTATATTTATGCATCCAACTACATGGAAAGCTTCAGGTCACGTTGATGCTTTTAATGACCCATTAATAGATAACAAAGATTCTAAGAAACGTTATCGAGCAGATGTTTTAATTGAAGATTACTGTGCTAAAATTGAAGCCAAAATTGATAAAGAAGTAGCTAAAGCTGAAAAACGCTTTGGTGATGCCTTTAATAAAGAAGAGTTTGTTTCAACCAATCAACGTGTTTTAGGTTATCAAGAGAAAATTGACTCCACTTTATCAAGAATGGCAAAATCTTTAGAAAATGAAGATTTAACTGATGTTAAAGCCCTAATTGAAGAATTAGAGATTGCAGATCCTTTAACAGGAAGCCGCAATTGGACGGATGTGAAGCAATTCAATCTGATGTTTGGAACCAAACTTGGTGCTTCTGCTGAAACTGCTATGGATTTGTATCTGCGTCCAGAAACAGCACAAGGTATTTTTGTAAATTTCCTGAATGTTCAAAAAACGGGACGTATGAAAATCCCTTTTGGAATTGCTCAAACAGGTAAAGCCTTTAGAAACGAAATTGTAGCTAGACAATTCATTTTCAGAATGCGCGAATTTGAACAAATGGAAATGCAATTCTTTATCAAACCAGGAACACAAAAAGAGTGGTTTGATTACTGGAAAGAAACTAGACTTAAGTGGCATAAATCACTGGGTTTAGGAGATGAAAACTATCGTTTTCACGATCATGAAAAACTAGCGCATTACGCCGATGCTGCGACAGATATTGAGTTTAAATTTCCATTTGGATTTAAAGAATTAGAAGGGATTCATTCTCGTACAGATTTCGATTTAAAGCAACATGAAGAATTTTCTGGAAAGAAATTGCAATATTTTGATCATGAAGAGAATGCAAGTTACACGCCTTATGTTCTAGAAACCTCCATTGGCTTGGACAGAATGTTTTTGGCAGTATTTTCAAATGCTCTTGTTGAAGAAGAACTTGATAACAATACAACACGTACCGTTTTAAAATTACCAGCAGTATTAGCGCCTGTAAAAGCGGCTATTTTACCGTTGGTTAAAAAGGATGGTTTACCAGAAATAGCCAAAAAAATTGTAGATGATTTAAAATGGGATTTCAATGTTGATTATGATGAAAAGGATGCTGTTGGAAGACGCTACAGACGTCAAGATGCCAACGGAACACCATTTTGCATCACAGTCGACCATGATACTTTAGAAGATAACACTGTGACTATTAGACATCGTGATAACATGGAACAAAAACGCGTTAACATATCAGAATTAAGTAGCATCATAAAGCAAGAAGTCGATGTTAAACATTGGCTGATGAAAATGTAAAGACAATAAAAAAGTTACTATAAAATCCTAAACATCATTTGTTTAGGATTTTTTTGCAAAATTCCCAAAGCACAAAACTTTCATCGGAATTTTAAATCATTTCATCGAAATATTTAATTTGAAGCATTGCATTCATCTAATAGTTAGCAAATTATTTAGCTATGTTTTAAAAAACTCCTATTTTTAAAACTTCACAAAAAAATTGTTAAAACCAAAAACTCCTTATGAGAACAAAACTACATTGGCTAACTGTTATTTGTTTAATCTTTAGCAGTCAGTTGTTTTTTGCACAACAAACCGATAGTAAATCTTTAAAGCCAATCTATGTAGGGAAACCTACAAAAGTTGAAAAAGTTCCATCTCTGGCTTCGAGAGCCCAATTACCAAGACCTGAATATAAGGTTGAAGAAATGAAAGATGGTAGAGCTTCTAAATATGATATTGCACCTGGGAAAGGTTCAAATGGTCCAGATGCTTTAGCATTGAATCCGCATAGATTAAAAAATAAAATTCCAGTAAAAACACCTTTGCTTGTTTTTGAAACTGGTGCTTCAGGTTCTCAACCAACAGATCCTGCTGGAGCTGTAGGACCTAACCATTATATTTCCGTGATAAACACAGCGTTTCAAATATTTGATAAAAATGGAACTTCCTTAACGGGAGGATTGGTAGCGCCAAACCCAACCATATTCCCTTCAGGTGGATGTTGTGACCTGACAGCTTCTTACGATAACGTTGCTGATCGTTGGGTACTTACTTTTTTAGGAAGTGGTGCTCAAGTTGCGGTTTCGGATGGACCAAACCCTGTGACGGCAGGATGGACTGTTTATACATATGGTTCCGTAGTAGATTATCAAAAGCTATCAGTATGGCATGATGGATATTATATGACTGATAATACGAGCGGAACATTTCATGTATTTGAACGTGATGAAATGTTAGCTGGTAACCCAAGTGCACAAATTGCATCATTTACAGTTCCTGGTTGGCAAGATCCAGGAGGATTTGATTCTCCTCAATTTTTGAATTTAAGCCATAATTCTAGTATTTCGGGTCCAGCAACAATGATTTATTTTGCCGATGATTCTTGGGCAAGTGTAAGTCAAGACGATCATATTAAACTATGGGAAGTTACCATGGATTGGGGTAATACATCAAATTCAACCGTAACAGGGCCAACTAGATTAGGTGTAGATGGCAGTGGAAATGCAGATGGCTCAGTCACGGCTTTTAACTCAACATTTGATGGAGGTAGTTTTGTGAATTTAGCTCAACCGTCTAGTGGAACTAGTATTGATGCTTTGCAGTGGACTGTGATGAATCAAGCTCAATTTAGAAAGTTCGGATCACACAATTCTGCATTGTTCAATTTTGTAGTAGACGTTGACGGAACAGCAGGAGAACAAGCTGGAGTTAGATGGTATGAATTAAGGCAATCTGGTGATGGTCAACCATGGACCATACACCAAGAAGGAACCTATACAGCACCTGATAATAGGCATGCTTGGAATGCCAGTATGATTATGGATGTACAAGGAAATATAGGTTTAGGATATTCTGGGATGTCAAGTGTTAATAGTGCTGACCCTAGTGTTAGAGTAGGGTCGTATTATACAGGACGTTATGCTAATGACCCTTTAGGAACAATGACTGTTGCAGAAGGAACTATTATTGCCAGTGATGCCAATATTCCTGGAACACGTTATGGAGATTACAGTAAAATAGATATTGATCCAGATGGTGGTAAGAAATTTTGGTTTGTGAACGAAGTCATGTCTGGAGGCAGAAAAAATGTGGCTGGAGTTTTTCAAATTGCACCAAATACTACTAATGACGTTGGTGTTGTAAGTATTGACACACCAGTTGACGCAACACTTACCAATAATGAGGTAGTTACAGTAACTGTATTTAACTTTGGCGAAGATCCAGCTTCTGGTTTTAATGTGACATATCAAGTAGATGGTGGTGCGACAATAACTGAAGCATTTGTTGGGACATTAGCTTCTCAAACATCAGCACAACATACTTTTGTTAATACAGCAAATTTATCTATTGAAGGGCAAACTTATGCCATAACGTCTTGTACTGATTATGGTATTGATGAAGATAATGGCAATGATTGTGTAACATCAAATGTTAAGCATATTGCTCCAAATGATATAGGAGTTACGGAAATTACCTCTCCAGTTTCAGGTGAAGGGTTAGGTTCTGAAACGGTAACTGTAACAATTGAAAATTTTGGAACGGTAGACCAATCAGGATTTAATATCAATTATATTATTAATGGTGGTACGCCTGTAGTTGAAACTGTTGGTGCAACAGTAACTGCTGGGAACACCTTGTCTTATTCGTTTTCAACACCTGCTAACTTATCAAGTGTAGGGGATTATAGTTTTACTTCGGCTACACTTTTGGCTGGGGATGCGGATGCTTCTAATAATATAGCTTCTAAAACTGTAACACATGTGGCTTGTTCTACAGAAACAAATGGAGATAATTTTGCAATTTCTGATAGCGGAATTCCTACTCAATCCGTAATTACGGTAACTAATGATATTATTATATCTGATGTTAATGTCACATTAAATTTATTTCATGTTAATGATTCAGATTTAGAAATTAAATTAGTTGCACCAGGTGGTGGTACTGAAGTTATGCTCTCTAATAGAAATGGTGGATCTGGTGACAATTATACCAATACAACATTTGATGATGATGCTAGTACTCCTATTGCTTCTGGGACTGCTCCTTTTAATGGCTCGTTTATACCAGATGGCGATTTAAATGTATTAAATGGATTATCATCTGTTGGAGACTGGACGCTTATCATTACAGATAAAAATAATAATAGTCAAGGAGGAGCGCTTTTAGATTGGACCATGCAATTATGTGCAAACACCAGCTTATCTATTGACGATTATTTGGTTAATAATGATGATTTCAACATTATTTATAAAGGTGGTAATCAATTCTTGGTAAAATTAAATACCAACTCAATAAATGAGCGTTTAGATTTAACGGTTAAAAATGTTTTAGGACAGACTGTTTTATGGCAAACCTTAGAAAATGAAACAGGACAAGGTTATGAGTATAAGCTTAACATGTCTTATGCAGCATCAGGAATTTATTTTGTAAGAGTAGGAAATAATCGTGCTGGGAATGTAAAACGTATTATTGTTGAGTAATTTCAACTTAAACACAAATAAAAAAAGAGAAGGTTTAACCTTCTCTTTTTTTTATATCTATTAGTTCAATTGGATTTGCCTCTGTGCATCTATTCATCCTTCTTAGCGGACGATACTTATAATATACTTTTTCTCCATCATTTCTCATGGCTTTGTATGATTCCTCTAAAATATTAATTGGGTCAAATTGAGCTTTTGTAGCTTGATCTATAATAATATAAGAACACTCGCTTTCTTTTAAATGTTTCACCACTCCTAATTGAAACCCTTCACCAATCATTTCCTTATCCATTGCTTTTATTTGCTCATCATTTTTTGTCGTTTCACTTTTTACTTCATTTGAGCTTTCTTTATACGAATTACAAGACGTTAAAATGATTATAAAACTTACTGTAAAAATTCTCATTAGCATGTGACTATAGTTTTTAATTGAAAAAATCAATGTACAAAAAATATGCTTTGTTTTTTAGAACTTCCTGTTTGCTGAATTAATCAAATGCTTACATTTCTATTCCCTAGATAATAGTATAAACGCACCTTTTGAAAGCACCTGTTTATGCTCAAATAATTCAATATTTACAACTTCTACAAAGGTTTCCGTTTGATTTCCTACCTCAACTTTAACCTTTTTAAAAAAATATTCATCATCTTGTTTATCAAGAATTAATGCATAAAAAACACCATCTAGATCTGCAACAGCTTCTTTTGGTAAAGCACTTGCATTAGAAGTACCTGTAATGATATTAGCTTCAACGAACATTCCTATTACAAAAGGGGAGTTTTCGTCATCTTCAATATGACCATGTACTTTTATGGTTCTGTTAATTGGATCAATGGAACTTCCAACTAAATGAACTTTGGCGTTGAAAATGTTGGTTGAAGCTTCAGGAACAGTAAAGTTTATAGGCTGTTCTTTTTTTATTTTTAATATATCCTTTTCAAAAACTAATAATTCTAAATGAATGTGCTCTGTATTTATTATTTCTAAAATTTCGGTTGACGCAGAAACGTAAGAACCATTGCTTACATTTACTTTAGTAACAGAACCTTTAATTGGAGAATACAAATTAATGGTTGATGAAATATTCCCGTTTTCAACATGTGATGGATTAATGTTAAGCATTTTTAGCTTTTGCTTTAAACCATTATAATGCGCTAGATTGCTTTTATAATCACTTTCTGCTTTTAGATAGTTTTTTTGCGAAGTAATATTTTCTTTAAACAAAGTTTCTTGACGTTCAAACTCCGATTTTAAATATGAAAGCTTTCTAGAAACCTCCATATAGTTTTGTTGCAACTCTATAAATTCAGGATCTTCTAAAGTAACGAGTAACTGACCTTTTTCTACTTCGTCGCCAACTAAAAGAGGCGTGCTTTTAATGTATCCAGGCATAAATGTGGTTACACTTGCTCTACTCAAAGGAGGTACATCAATAAAACCAGTAGAAGTTATGGATTGATTAAATTCTTGCATGGATAGTTTGCCAAGCTCCATGTTTTCAGAGTCAAATTGAATTTTTGAAACAACAATATCGTGCTGTTTGTTAAGATTTTCCGGATTAACTAATGTTTCTTTTTCATTATTTCCACAAGACAAAATTGTCAATAAAAATAGAATGCTATATAAATATTTCATGTTGATATTTTATAATATTAAGTGATTAATGTCTATGACTGTTTGGTTGTATTGGTTTAAGGTTTCTAAATAGCTAATTTCAATTTCCTTAGCATTTTCTATACTTTGTAAAAACTGAAAAAAGTCTATTTCACCATGCTTAAAGCTTTGCTCGGCAGTTTTTATAATTTCTTCGGAAAGATGTCTTCCTTGAGTTTCATAATATATTAATGCTTCATCTAGTTGTTCTAATTTTGACAATAATGTATTAAACTCTGATTCATACCTTAAAATGTAATTTTTTTGTTGTTCCTCGGCAGCGTTTAATGCTAATTTTGAAGCTTTAATTTTGGAAGCATTTCCATTGAAGAGCAATGGAATTTTGAGACCTATTTGGTAACCATTAATACTAGAATTTAATGTGCTGTTTGTGCCTTGAAAATATTCAAAGTTTAAATCTGGTAATAAATTTTGTACTTCTAGCTTGATCGCTGAATCATAGTAATTTTTTGAGCTTTCAAAATAAGTTAATCCAGCATTTGGACTACTAGGTGTTCTCTCTAATTCCAACCTATCGGGCGATTCAGTATTAAATGAAGTTATATTTGTTTGAACTACTTTTTTAAGTTGATGTTGTGCGGCTATAACTTCCTTTGAAGATTGTGCTAATAAAATTTCTATTTGACGTTGTTTAGACTGAGCTGTAATCATTTCAAGATAATTCGTTTCACCAAGTTCAAAACGTCTCTCAGAAGCTTTAGAAAAGTCTTTATATAAACTATCTAGTTGTTTTATTGTTTTAACTTTAGCATTTGCAAAACTTAAATTATAAAAAGCACTATAAACCTCTTTTTTAATCTTTAAAAATTCTAGGTTATATTCAGCTTCTGCAACACTTTTTGTCGCTTTGTTAAGTTGCTTCTGAGCGAAATATACCGTAGGAAATTTAAAGTCTTGCGAGACTCCAAAAACTTTAAGGGGTTTATTGTTTATTGCCAAATTCGCTTCATCGTAGTTGTAATAAATCCTCGTTTTATCAAAACTAAAAGCACTACTTGTAAGTGCCAATTTTTCTTCAACAGTTAGTGATGATGCTTTTAAAGATGCATTATTTTCAATTGCTAATTCTAAAACCTGATCAATGGTTAATGGATTTGTTTGTGCATTTACTTGAAATGAAAACATAAATATAACTATTGATACAAATACCGTTTTGTTCATTTTTAATTCTTTTTTTTCTTCAAACCATGCATATAAAACAGGTAATACAACCAAAGTAAGAACCGTTGCGGATATTAAACCACCAATAACTACGGTTGCTAGTGGGCGTTGTACCTCGGCTCCTGCATTGGTAGAAATTGCCATTGGTAAAAATCCTAAAGCAGCCGCTGCCGCAGTCAATAAAACTGGGCGTAAGCGTTCTACGGTTCCTCTTTTAATTCTTTCTTCAATATCAGCAATACCTTGTGCTTTAAGCTCTTTAAAATGTTCAATCAATACGATACCATTTAATACTGCAATCCCAAAAAGTGCAATAAAACCAACACCTGCCGAAATACTAAAAGGCAAGTCTCTAATCCATAATAATAACACGCCTCCAACTGCTGCCAATGGTATTGCAGAATAAACCATTAGTGCTTCTTTTACAGAACCAAAAGCAAAGTATAATAGAATAAATATTAAAAACAGTGCTACTGGAACAGCTACTTTTAGCCTAGCAGATGCATTTTGTAAATTTTCAAATTGGCCTCCATAAGTAATGCTATAACCAGCAGGTAACTTAATACTGGCTTCAATATGATGTCTAACATCGTCAACAACCGATTGTAAATCACGATTTCTAACATTAATACCAACTACAATTCGTCGTTTGGTATCATCTCTAGAGATTTGTGCAGGACCTTTGGTATATTTAATCTCTGCTAATTCACTAAGAGGAATTTTTATTCCGTTAGGAGTGTCTACATATAAATTTTGAAGATTTTCGATGCTTTTTCTTTGCGATTGATCTAAACGCAATACCAAATCGAAGCGTTTTTCTCCTTCAAAGACACTTCCTACTGCTTCTCCTGCAAATCCCATAGAAATAATTTGATTCAAGTCAGAAATATTTAAACCATATCTGGCTATTTTACTTCTATCATAAATGACGCTCATTTGTGGTAATCCTTCAACTTTTTCAACTGTAATATCTGAAGCACCTTCAACATCAGCAATTAAGTTTCTAATCTCATTTGCTTTATCGGCAAGAATTTCTAAGTCTTCACCAAAAATTTTAATTGCCACATCTGCTCTCACTCCAGTTACTAGCTCATTAAATCGCATTTCAATAGGTTGGGTAAATTCTACTTCCATATTTGGAATAATGGCTAATGCTTCTTTAAACTTATCGGCCAATTCATCTTTAGATGAAGCCGAAACCCATTCCTTTTTTGGCTTCAGTTTTATTATTACATCACTTTCCTCCATAGACATTGGATCTGTAGGTACTTCGGCTGCTCCAATTCTTGTTACTACTTGTTCTACTTCAGGGAATTGTTCTAATAAAGTTTTTTCAATTTTTGTGGTAATTTCAATAGTTTTAGTAAGTGATGTGCCTGTCTTTAAAATGGGTTGAATTACAAAGTCTCCTTCATCTAAGGTTGGCACAAATTCGCCTCCCATCCTGGTAAAAATCCAAGAGCTAAAAACTAAAAGAATAGCTGCTAAACCTATAATTATTTTTTTATTATCTAAGGCCCAATTTATTGTTGGCTTATACCAAGACGTTATTTTTTTCATTAACCTATTTGAGAATTTTGTAGAGGATTTTTTTGATGGTTTTAAAAACAAAGAAGCTATAACAGGCACATAAGTTAGACACAAAATCATAGCGCCAATTAACGCAAAACTAAAAGTAAGTGCCATGGGTTTAAACATTTTACCTTCAATACCACTTAAAGACAGAATTGGAAT
>CAZRDG010000020.1:0-17202 GCA_964598775.1 uncultured Lacinutrix sp. | reverse complement strand
TACAATTGAACAAGGAATATAAAGACCTTAAAAAGATTGTAGATAAGGGGCTTGTGTATGAAACGTTGATGAAGAATATTACCGAAGCTGAAGACATCATTGATGATGGAAGTGATGCCGAAATGGTTGAAATGGCAAAAATGCAATTGGAAGAGGCTAAAGAGCAATTAGAACCATTAGAGGAAGAGATTAGGTTTTTATTGATTCCAAAAGATCCAGACGATGCTAAAAACGTTGTGGTTGAGGTTAGAGCTGGAACAGGAGGTGACGAAGCAAGTATTTTTGCTGGAGACTTACACAGAATGTACACAAAGTACTGCGAGAGCAAAGGCTGGAAAGTTGATGTTGTCGATTTTAACGAAGGGACTTCCGGAGGATATAAAGAAATTATTTTTGAAGTATCTGGTGAAGATGTATACGGAACCATGAAGTTTGAAGCTGGAGTGCATCGTGTACAACGCGTACCACAAACCGAAACTCAAGGACGAGTGCATACAAGTGCTGCAACTGTCATTGTTTTACCTGAAGCTGAAGAATTTGATGTTGAGTTGGATATGAGCGAAGTACGAATTGAGCGCACCACATCAACTGGACCAGGAGGTCAGTCGGTAAACACAACCTATTCTGCTATTAAATTACATCATGAGCCAACAGGGATGATTGTGAGTTGTCAGGACCAGAAATCATCACATAAAAACTTAGAGAAAGCTTTGAAAGTTTTACGTTCACGTTTATACGAAATGGAATTAGCAAAAAAGCAAGCAGCAGATTCTGAGAAACGTAAAAGTATGGTGTCATCAGGAGATAGAAGTGCTAAAATTAGAACGTATAACTATCCTCAAGGACGAGTCACTGACCATAGAATTGGATTAACCCTTTATGATTTATCAAACATCATGAATGGAGACATCCAAAAAATAATAGACGAATTAATGCTAGCAGAAAACACTGAAATGTTAAAAGCTAGTGATGATGTGATATAAATCCGAAGCCTCTTTATTGAGGCTTTTTTTATCGTATGAATACAAAAAACTTAATAGATCAAATCAAAAAAAAGAAGTCCTTTCTATGTATAGGATTGGATGTCGATTTAACTAAAATTCCACAACATTTATTAAAAGAAGAGGATCCTATCTTTGCCTTTAACAAAGCCATTATTGATGCCACACACCACTTATGTGTAGCTTACAAACCCAACACAGCGTTTTATGAAGCGCATGGACTAAAAGGTTGGAAAGCTTTTGAAAAAACAATCAAATATCTGAACGAAAATCATCCTGAAATTTTCACCATTGCTGATGCCAAACGAGGTGATATAGGCAATACAAGTACAATGTATGCTAAAGCGTTTTTTGAAGATTTAGGTTTTGATAGTGTAACTGTAGCTCCTTATATGGGAAAAGATTCTGTTGAACCTTTTTTGGCTTTTCATGATAAACATACTATTCTTTTAGCACTAACTTCCAACCATGGCGCTTTTGACTTTCAAACCAAAACAGTTGATGGCAAAGAATTATATAAGCAAGTATTAGAGACTTCAAAGTCTTGGCAAAACTCCAAAAATCTCATGTATGTGGTTGGCGCAACTAAAGCCGAGTTTTTAGCTGATATCAGAAAAATTATTCCAGATAGTTTTTTATTAGTCCCTGGAGTTGGAGCGCAAGGTGGGAATTTGCAAGAGGTTTGTAAATATGGAATGAATGAAAATATTGGGTTACTAATAAATTCTTCAAGAGGTATAATTTACGCATCCAATAGTGAAGATTTTGCATATGCAGCATCTAATGCGGCCAAGAATTTACAAACGCAAATGGCTAATCTCATAGGCTAATTTTAATTAGATAAAATTAAAGACTAGTTTTCCAGTCCTGTTGTTTGTCTAGCTTACTTAAGTCTTCAACAAAATTAGCAATCTTAGTTTCAAGTTCTTTAAGACTAATTATTTTATTGAGGTTCGGTTTAATTTTTCCAACTTTACAGTATTGAGCGTCCATAGCAATAGATATTTACAATTAATAGATTTACGAGTAAATTTCGTATATAGATGTCTAAGAAAGGTTAAATAATTGTAAAATTAACTTAATGAAACTGGTGGTTGTGTTTCTCTATTTAAATAGCGAAGTCTGTTTATTTTATGTAATAATTGAATCGCTTTATATTCCGAAATGTCGCTTAAAGCCGAATCTGTCTGTCTTAAATTATAGGCTTCTTCAATAAGTTGCTTGTACTTACTGTTTAATTTATTCTGCTGCTCTATGAATTTAGATGGCTTAGCCATAACATATTAATAATAACCAGAGTATTAATATATTTAAAATATTACAATAGAGCAACTTAATTATAAAAAATATTAATAAATAAATCGGTTTTCTATCCTTGAAAACCGATTTATTAGGTCCTTATACTAACTAACTCCTAAAAACAAATGAGAATTTGTTTGTTGTAGATTTCAAATATCTGATTTTTGAATCTTAGTAATGTAATGTTATATTAATATTACTAATACATTAATTATCATTTAATACCTTTAAGCAGCAATCAATTATTCAATCAAAATGAAACCTTTAATAACTGCTCTAATTATTTGTACAATGTTTATGAATGTACATTCTCAAACAACATCTAATACTTGTAATTGTTGTACAGAAAAGCATGCTGAATTTGATTTTTGGATTGGCAGTTGGACAGTTACTAATCCAGATGGAACACCAGCTGGAACAAATACGATTGAGAAAGTTCAGAGCAATTGTGTTTTGCAAGAAAATTGGATTAGTTCATCTCCAGGTTTTACTGGTACAAGTAATAATTTTTACAATGCCAGAACAGAGCAATGTGAGCAGATTTGGATTGATAACCAAGGTGGAACCCTCCATTTAAAAGGTAATAGATTTGGCAATCAAATGATTTTAACAAGTGATATTGCAAAAAATCAAAATGGAGAACCCTTTTACCATCGTGTGACTTGGACCAAAAATGATGATGGCTCAGTACGACAATATTGGGAGACCATTACCAACGACAAAGATATTACTATAGCTTTTGATGGTTTTTATAAGAAAAAACAATAATATTTTACCTAATCCTGTAAGGCAAAAACACGCTTCAATAAATCAGTAGTTCTTGAAGACACTTTGTTTCTAATTTCTTTTTCTTCTACAGCAATCATCGTGTACACACCTTTTAATGCTTCTCCAGTGACATAGTCAGTTAAATCTGGATTTACATTATTGGTAAACGGAATATTGTTGTATCTATTGATTAAATTTTCCCAAATCTGATCAGCACCAACTTTACTAAATGAACTTTTAATCACAGGATTAAATTTATCATATAAAGCCGTTTCGGTTTTCTCAGTTAAATATTGTGTTGCTGCATTGTCTGCGCCTAGTAATATGTTTTTAGCGTCAGCAAATGTGATCTCTTTAACTGCATTTACAAAAATTGGAGTTGCTTCCTTTACAGCATCTTCGGCTGCTCTGTTAAGAATTTTCAATCCTTCATCTGCTAGATTGCTCAAACCAACATCGCGGAGTGCTTTATCCACTTTTTGCAATTCTTCTGGAAGTAAAATCTTTACCAATTCGTTTTTAAAAAAACCATCTTCAGCAGTTAATTTGCTTACTTGTTTGTCAATGCCTAAGTTGAGAGCTTGTCGTAATCCTGAGGCAATTTCATCATTTCCTAAACCTCCTTGAGGAAATTGATTCACAACTTGTTGCAACTCAGCGCAAGCCGAAACGTTTAAAATTAAGATTAGGGCAATAATTCGTTTCATCATAGTTATAGGTTTTCTATCTTTAACAAAGATAATTTTTACAGATGAAAACTATTCAAATTTCATACCTAATATGCTTTCTAGTCTTTTTCAATTGTAATTCTAAGCAAGAAGCAAATGGCAATATTGTGGAAATGGCAATACAGCAAAAGCATAATCAGTATATCACTATACTTGGCATAGCGCAAGATGCAGGCTATCCTCATATTAATTGTGAAAATGATTGTTGTAAATCGTTTTACGATGGAGAAGAGTCTAAAAAACTAGTGTCGTGCTTAGGTTTGGTTGATCTAAATGATAACAAAAAGTACATTTTTGATGCCACACCAGATTTTACAGAACAAACACAAATACTTAAAACTAATCATTTAGATAATGGAAATATTATTGATGGTGTGTTTTTGACACATGCACACATTGGACATTACACTGGGTTAATGTATTTGGGTTTTGAAGCGTTAGGTGCTAATAAAGTTCCTGTTTATGTTATGCCAAGAATGAAAAATTATTTAGAAACCAGTGGTCCTTGGAGCCAGTTATTAAAATTCAATAACGTAGATTTTAAGCCAATGCAACATGATTCGATGGTCTCATTAAATAATAATCTAAAAGTAACTCCGTTTTTGGTACCTCATCGCGATGAATACTCTGAAACAGTTGGCTATCTTATTGAAGGTCAGAATAAAAAAGCCTTATTTATTCCTGATATTGATAAGTGGCAAAAATGGGAACGAAATATCATAGAAGAAGTTAAAAAAGTGGACTATGCTTTTGTAGATGCTTCTTTTTTTAGAGATGGTGAGATTAATCGCGATATGAGTAAAATTCCACATCCATTTACAACTCAAACCACAACTTTATTCGAAAATGAAAATCTGGAAACGAAGAATAAAATTCACTTTATTCATTTCAATCATTCCAATCCTACCTTAAAAGATGTACATCATTTAAAAGATAGTATTATAAATTTAGGGTTTCGATTTACGAAACAAGGCGATGTCTATGATTTATAGACGGTTATAATATTCTTAATAAAGGCGATAAATTTTTCAATAATCCGTAAATTTGCAGGATTAAAAACTCACATCATTACGAATGCAACAAATAGCACCATATAAACCAAAGAACAAAGTACGAATAGTTACAGCAGCCTCATTATTTGATGGTCATGATGCGTCCATAAATATCATGCGACGAATTATTCAAGCAACTGGAGTTGAAGTTATTCACTTAGGACATGATCGAAGTGTGGAAGAAGTAGTAAATACTGCAATTCAAGAAGATGCCAATGCTATTGCCATGACATCTTATCAAGGCGGACACAATGAGTACTTCAAGTATATGTATGATTTACTGAAAGAACGCGGTGCAGAACACATAAAGATTTTTGGAGGTGGAGGTGGTGTGATTCTTCCTTCTGAAATTAAAGAGTTAATGGATTATGGTATTACTCGCATTTATTCGCCAGACGACGGAAGAGAACTTGGACTTCAAGGCATGATTAACGATTTGGTCAAACAATCAGATTATCCAATTGGTGACCAATTGAATGGAGAGGTTGATTTTCTTAAAAAGAAAAACCCAAAGGCAATAGCAAGAGTAATTTCATCAGCTGAAAATTTTCCAGAAGTTGCTAAAGATTCACTTGATAAAATTCATCATAAGAATAAAAATTCTAAGACTCCTGTATTGGGAATTACTGGAACTGGAGGCGCGGGAAAATCATCTTTAGTTGATGAATTGGTTCGTCGGTTTTTAATCGATTTTCCAGAAAAAACGATTGGTTTAATTTCAGTTGATCCTTCAAAACGTAAAACAGGAGGCGCACTTTTAGGTGATAGAATACGCATGAATTCTATCAATTCTCCAAGAGTGTATATGCGTAGTTTGGCAACACGACAATCTAATTTGGCTTTATCAAAACACGTTAATGAAGCAGTTGAAGTATTAAAGGCTGCCGAGTACGATTTAATTATTTTAGAGACATCAGGTATTGGACAATCTGATACTGAAATTATCGAACACTCTGATGTGTCATTGTATGTAATGACTCCAGAATTTGGTGCTGCAACACAGTTGGAGAAAATTGATATGCTGGATTTTGCCGATTTAGTGGCAATTAACAAATTTGATAAACGAGGTTCCTTAGATGCCTTGCGTGACGTGAAGAAACAATACATGCGCAATAATAATCTTTGGGATATTCCTCAGGATGAACTACCTGTTTTTGGTACAATAGCATCGCAATTTAATGATCCAGGAATGAACACCCTTTATAAAGCGGTTATGGATAAGTTAGTTGAAAAAGCTGGTGCCAATTTGAAGTCCACGTTTGAGATTTCAAAAGAAATGAGCGAGAAGATTTTTGTGATTCCACCAAATAGAACGCGCTACTTATCTGAAATTGCCGAAAATAATCGTGCTTATGATACTAAAGCTTCAGAGCAGGTTGAAGTTGCCCAAAAGCTTTATGGAATTTATAAAACTATTGAATCTGTTCTTGGAAATAAACCAGAATTAGATAAATCTGGAATTGACAGTAAATCTGTTAATTCGAGCTCAATAAATAGCAAAGATTTTACAAGGATGCTTATCGCAGAATTCGATAGGGTAAAATTAAACCTTGATCCATACAATTGGGAAATCATTACCAGTTGGGACGATAAAGTGAACACATACAAAAATCCTATCTATGCATTTAAAGTTAGAGGTAAGGAAATTAAAATTGAAACTCATACTGAGTCCTTGTCACATACTCAAATACCAAAAGTAGCCTTACCCAAATATCAAGCTTGGGGAGATATTTTAAAATGGTGTTTACAAGAAAATGTACCTGGAGAATTTCCTTATGCTTCTGGATTATATCCTTTTAAACGAACAGGAGAAGATCCTGCACGAATGTTTGCTGGAGAAGGAGGGCCTGAGCGTACAAACAGACGTTTCCATTATGTGAGTGCAGGATTACCAGCTAAACGTTTGTCTACAGCCTTTGATAGTGTAACACTTTACGGGAACGATCCAGATTTACGTCCTGATATTTATGGAAAAATTGGCAACGCTGGAGTGTCTATCTGCTGTTTGGATGATGCCAAAAAATTATATTCTGGTTTCAATTTAGCGGATGTCATGACCTCTGTGAGTATGACTATTAATGGTCCAGCTCCAATGTTGCTGGGCTTTTTTATGAATGCTGCTATAGATCAACAATGCGAGATATACATCAAAGAAAATAGACTTGAAAAAGAAGTAGAAGCCAAAATTGCTGAAATTTATAAAGGTATAGAACGTCCAAAATACAATGGCGAGTTACCTGAAGGTAATAATGGCTTAGGATTAATGTTGTTAGGAGTTACTGGAGACCAAGTACTACCGGAAGACGTGTACACTGAAATAAAAAAGAATACCATAGCTCAAGTAAGAGGAACCGTTCAAGCAGATATTTTAAAAGAAGATCAGGCACAAAATACATGTATTTTTTCAACTGAATTTGCCTTACGTTTAATGGGTGATGTGCAAGAATATTTTATCGAGAATAATGTACGTAACTTTTATTCAGTATCTATATCTGGATATCATATTGCCGAAGCTGGAGCGAATCCAATTACACAATTGGCATTAACTTTATCAAACGGATTTACTTATGTTGAGTATTATCTGTCACGAGGAATGGATATTAATAAGTTTGGACCAAACTTGTCGTTTTTCTTCTCCAATGGAATTGATCCAGAATATGCAGTTATTGGTCGCGTAGCGAGAAAGATTTGGGCTAAAGCCATGAAACATAAATATGGAGCTAATGCAAGAGCACAAATGCTCAAATATCATATTCAAACTTCAGGGCGTAGTTTACATGCTCAAGAAATTGACTTTAACGATATTCGTACTACGCTTCAAGCTTTGTATGCTATTTATGATAATTGTAATTCATTACATACCAATGCTTATGATGAAGCGATTACAACTCCAACTGAAGAATCTGTTCGTCGTGCCATGGCAATTCAATTGATTATTAATAAGGAATTAGGTTTAGCCAAAAACGAAAACCCTATTCAAGGATCATTTATTATTGAAGAGTTAACCGATTTAGTAGAGGAAGCTGTTTTAATAGAGTTTGATAGAATTACAGAACGTGGTGGTGTTCTTGGTGCTATGGAAACCATGTATCAACGAAGTAAAATACAGGAAGAAAGCTTGTATTATGAAACCTTAAAACATAATGGTGAGTTTCCAATAATTGGTGTGAATACCTTTTTAAGTTCCAAGGGATCTCCAACCGTTTTACCAGCAGAAGTTATTAGAGCCACCGAAGAGGAAAAACAATTCCAAATTAAAACACTTGAGAATTTACATAAGTCAAACGACACTAAAGACCTCTTGAAAGACCTACAAAACAAAGCTATTAATAATGAAAATATCTTTGAATCTTTAATGGAGGTTTGTAAGAGATGTTCACTTGGGCAAATTACCAATTCATTATTTGAAGTAGGAGGACAGTATAGAAGAAACATGTAAGCTGAATTCCAATTTCTTGAAGCAAAACAATAGAAAATTGTGAATATTGCTTATTCTGAGTGTTTTATGGAATGTTATTTAAAAAGTTACCAATTGATGCATCTTTTTAAAATGTTTTACGTCTATTCTATGAACATAAAAAACAAACATCATGGCACATAAAAATAATTGTACTTGTAATTGCGAAGGTTGTAAAACTGGAGATTGCTCAAATTGTACTTGCGATAACTGCACGTGTAATAATTGTAACTGTTAAGTTATATTTAAAACATCAAAAACAACGTTTATTTTAGTAACTTTAAGCTAAGACATACGTTGTTTTCTATTGATATGCACACACAAGATATTTGGTATTCATATTCAAACGATATTAAGCACTTTATTTTAAGTAAGGTAAAAGATGCTGTGGTTACTGATGACTTGTTACAAGAAACCTTTATAAAAGTACATACAAGATTAAACCAATTACAGGATGCTAATAAGTTAAAGCCTTGGTTGTTTAGCATTGCTAGACATACAGTAACTGATTATTTTAGACAGCATGATTTAACTGACAATATCAATGACAACGATTTTATTGCTGACGAGCAAAATCAAGATCACTCAGAGCATGATTGTTTGCATGGTATCATTAAAAATCTACCTAAAAAGTACAGAGACCCTTTGTTTCTTTCTGATATAAAAGGGCTCAAGCAACAAGAGATTGCTAACCAATTACATTTGCCATTGCCAACGATAAAATCGCAAATCCAACGCGCAAGAAAGCAAATAGCTCAAGGTTTTATGGATTGTTGTGGTTTTAAAATGAACGATAATGGTCACCTTATTGGCGAAATACAAGACAAAGCAGACTGCAAAGTGTGCCATTAATAGTATCTTTGGCTTCAAACAGCCAATTGTCGCATGTCCTTTAAAAAACTAAACCCATTACTTAAAGAAGCTCTTTTGCAACAAGGTTATAGCAAACCTTTGCCTTTTCAAAAAGAAATTTTACCAAAACTGAAAGGTGGAGCCAATGTATATGGCATTGCGCCAAAAGGATTTGGAAAAACTACCGCTTTAATAATAGCAATTGTACACAAATTAAAAGCCGAAGCAGTAGATGATTCGCCACGTGCACTTGTTATGGTGAAAGACAAGGAAGCTGCTTTAGAGCTAAAAGACCAATTTGAAGTCCTTACAAATCAAACAAATCTCAGATTGTACTGCGCTTACGAAGAATACGATTTAGAGAAACAACGTGAAGAAATCTATTATGGTGTAGATATTTTGTTAGTAACACCAAAACGATTAAATAAACTTTATTTTATGAATAGTTTGCATTTAGGACAGTTGCAGATATTCGCTATTGAAGATGCAGAGTTTTTAATTCGGAATAATTATAATAGTGATGTGTTACGTGTTACTGAAAGTTTGCACAAGTGTCAGTATGCTGTATTCGCCGAAACAATGCATCAAAGGTATGAACGTTTACAAGAAACGGTTATGTTTAATTCCCAAATTATTACTGCCGAATAAGCATATTTAATTGAATATTTTTCTTTTAAAAGCAATTAGCATATCTTTAATGATATGCTAACCATCCAATTATACAAAATGAAACATTTTTATATTGCATTGCTTATTTGCGCCTCATCCTTTGGACAACAAAACAATCTTAAAGCCTTAGTTGGAGGCACTTTAATTGATGGATTTGGTTCTACACCAATCAAAAATAGCGTTATTATTATTGAAGGTGAAAAAATTAAGGCTGTTGGTACTATTGAAACATTATCAGTACCGCAAAATGCCGAAGTCATTTCAACTGAAGGGATGACTGTACTTCCAGGACTTTGGGATATGCATGTACATACCATGATTAATGGTCATGCAGATTATGATTATTGGGATAAAACCTATCCACCTTTATTAGAAGATGTGATTATGCCAGCTTCAGCGGAACAATTATTAATGGCAGGCGTTACAAGCGCTCGAGATCTTGGTGGTCCTTTAAAAGAAAGTATTGCTGTAAGAGATCGGATTAATAGAGGAGAGATTGCTGGAGCTACACTTTATGTTTCTGGACCATTCATTCAAAAGAAACCATATCCAGGAACTGAAGCGTTTCGATGGGGAATTAATGGTGTAGCAGATGCCCAAAAGAAAATTAAAATCTTAGCTGATGCAGGAGTTGATTGTATAAAACTCATAGACCAAGATCAAATGACAAAAGAAGAACTTCAAGCTGTTATTGATACAGCACATAAATACAATCTAAAAGTAGTGGCACATGGCCATAGACCTCAGGAAATTCGCAATGCATTAGAAGCAGGTGCAGATTGCATAGAGCATACAGGTTTGTCATCTGCACCTCGGTATCCAGATGATGTTATGGAGGCAATTAAAGAGCGCACTGCACAAATGAATTTAGGACCACTGTTTTGGTGCCCAACAGTAGAAGGCTTATACAATTATGAATATGTGAGAGATAATGGTGAGCACTTAGATAATGATTCATGGCATAGAGGATTAAATGACACAATTATTGCTGATATTAAAAATAGTTTTAAGTATAAAGACCGCTTGCCTTATTTTCAATTAACACCAATACGAAAACCAACCTTAGAAACTAAAATTAAACAACTTATGGAAGCAGGTGTCGTGCTAATGATTGGTACAGATAGTGGTATACCAATGAAATTTCATAGTCAATCTACTTGGAACGAATTGGATGTTTGGGTAAATGAATTTGGTATTGATCCTATGTATGCTATAAGAGCAGCGACTTATTGGCCTTCACTTTGGATGGGAGTTGCCGATAAGGTTGGTACAGTTACGGAAGGCAAATATGCAGATATCATTGCTGTAAAAGGTGATGTGTTAAGACATATTAGTTTGCTTCAAGATGTAGATATCGTGATTAAGCATGGTAAAAAATATAAATATTAACTAGAGTGTTAACATCCAATTACGCTGTAGTTTTCTGAAATTTTTCAGCTCTTTTCTTAGTATAGGAATGAAGTCTTTTCCATTACTACTGCTTTGTTCTAAGCGAGCACAATTTTTATATAATAAATTGGTAAGACGTCTTACAGAATCAGCGTGTTTATGTCTGTTTTCAGAATAAATTTCCGCCTCAGCCTTAATGATTTCTGGAACTAATGATTCAGATTGTTGAACAATGTCACCAGAAAAGTAAATATTCTGATCTTCTTTACCGTCTACTAATAAGTGACTTAAATCGTAGTTTAAATAGGTAGATATCTTTCGTGACAACGAAAATATTTCTAATGCCTTTTTATAAATAGGCATATCAGGCAAGTGAGATGGGATTGTGTACATCATTTTCTTATAGCAATTAAACAAAATTAGTGTATAAACTAAAAATTTATATTTAAAAAATAAATGAAATATTAGAATAAGATTTAAAAATTAATATATTTGAATAAAAAACTTTAAAAAATGAAGGTCGATTTTATCAACTGGAAGGTGCTCGAATTATTGCAAACCAATGCTAGAAGGTCAAATACTGAGATTGCTAATCTGGTTGGTATTTCATCTCCAGCAGTGGCAGAACGTATTCGTAAACTAGAAGACGCTGGAATTATTGAAGGTTATCGCGCCAAAGTTTCGCCTTTTGAAGTGGGTTACCAAATACGAGCACTTATTACAGTAAGGGCTTTTATGGGACGTTTAAAGCCCTTTCTGGAAAAAGTAAAATCCTTTGATGAGGTTGTAAATTGTTATAGAATTACAGGCAATGAAAATATCGTTATGGAAGTGATATTGCATAACCAAAAACATCTAGAAAAATTTATAGATCAACTCATAACCTATGGCGAAACCAAAACACAAATTGTTTTATCAAATGTTATCGATGATAAGCCTGTAAAACAAAAAGTTAATTTTTAACTCCTGGTTGTTTTAGTTTCCAATTGGTTTTGGCTTTTTCAGCATCAACCATTGCTTTTACATCAGCTAGTAATTGTTTAGCATCATAAATAATTCCATCTTTAATGGTGTATTTTACACCGCCAACTCTAACCACTTCATTATCTTCTGTGAGTTTGATGGCTCCAGTTCCATAAAGTACTTTTAAATTCACTAAAGGATTTTCTTCTACAATTACAAAATCAGCAAGTTTTCCTATTTGAACAGAGCCAATTTTATCGTCCTAACCTAGAGCTTCAGCACCATTTAATGTTGCAGCCCTTATAACTTCAAGAGGATGAAAGCCTGCTTCACGTAATAACTCCAGTTCTCTTGGATACGCAAAACCATACAATTGATAGATGAAACCAGAATCTGTACCAACAGTTACTCTTCCTCCTCTGTTTTTATATTCGTTAATAAAAGTCATCCAAAGTTTGTAATTATTTTTCCAAGCGACTTCCTGTTCTGTTCCCCAATAATGCCAATAACTTCCATGACTAATTTTACTTGGTTCGTAAAATTTCCAAAGTGAAGGCATTGTATAATCTTCATGCCATTCTGCACGACGAGCACGTTGTAAATCTCTACTTGCTTCGTAGATATTAAATGTTGGGTCTAACGTGAAATCTAACTCTAGCAATTCATTCATAACTTTATTCCAATGCTCAGAATAAGGTTCTGCTGCTTGTGCCCAAAGTTTTCCAGCTTCTTCAAAACGATGCTGTTCATTCTGATAGTTGTAATCCAAAGGATAATTTTGAACGGTTCTATCATTAAACAACGCTTCTGGTAAACCATACCAATGTTCCATAGAGGTCATTCCAGCTCTTGCTGAATGTAATACATTCCATCTAGCTACACTTAACTGCGCATGATGAGCAGTTGATCCTAGCCCTAATTTTTTGTTTTCGTCTAAAGCCGCAGCCATAATATCTGGTTCAGCACCAAAGAATTTAATACCATCAGCACCATTTTTTGCATTTTGCCTTACCCATTCGCGAGCCATCTCTGGTGTGCTAATAGGTTTGTCACTTCCTGAGCCAAAACCAGTATATTCAAAAATTCTAGGAGCAATAATTTTGTTAGCTGCACTTTGTCGTTTAAGTTCAATGGCGTTTCGACCACTAACTTGTCTAACAGTGGTGACACCATGTGCCATCCATAGTTTAAATACATAATCAGGTTCAGCACCTTGAGCATTTCCACCAATATGCGTATGCATGTCAATAAAACCTGGAAGCAAATACATGCCATTAGCATCTAGTTCTTTGCCTCCAGCTTTTAGTTTTGGTCGTCGTGCTTCATTAATAGGCACGCCATCATAACCAACAATTTGCATGTTGACAATTTTGTTGCCTTCTACAACAATATCCATTGGGCCTTGAGGTGGTGAGCCATCTCCATTAATAAGTGTAACACCACGAATGATGAGTTGCGAATGCGGTCCATCACCTTGAGCGAAACCGTTTAAAACAAATAGGAATGAAAATAGGATGGTTATTTTTTTCATAATTTTTTCCCAACTTGATTGGAATATTTTTTAGTTATACAATTTAATTTATCAATCTCTTGCTCTAGGAACAGATATATTACTACCTAAAAATAGTGCGTTTAAAAAGAGTTTATTTGTACCATACCAGGCACCTCTGAAATTAGGATTGTCGGCAAACATTATGGCACGACCTCTTCCTATTTGACTTACAATAAGTGATGCAGATGGTTTTAAGTATATATTGAGGTTATCATCTGAAATATAGCCATCAATATGAGGATTTTCGGTATATTTAGCAACAGTACCATATTCACTTGTACTTGGTGCTAAAAACACATTGTTGTTTTTGTAAACTGGAAGTTTATTGTCTCTATAACCAAATCCTAATGGATGTGTAAGGTCTAAATCTACCTCAAAAATGGAGCCACCTAATTGTTCTCTTCCTAGATTTTCTCCTGCATCAACGTAAGGCAATCTTTCAACTTTTTCATCATCTTCTTTCTTGTCTTTGTCTTTTGGTTTAGGCTTTGTTGTTAGTTTTTCTTTAACTAATTTTCGATCAACAGCCCATTTTGAAGCAGAGCCAATTGTAATTAAGGTATTCCCATTTGCTGTCCAATCCCTAATATTTTGGCGTTGAATAGAATCAAGAGAGCTATAGCTTCCGGAAACCATCACAAGGGTATTGTACTTGTCCAACCAATTGCCTCTTATCGTATTTGTTTGAAGTTTTGTAATTGGCATCTTAGTTCTAGTATCTAATAGGTGCCATACTTCACCAGCTTCATAACTACTTACGCCATCACCAACAAGCATAGCGACTTTTGGTTTTTTAACAGTCCTGAAATTATTGCTACCCAAGTCAATACCTTTTACACTAAATCCTGAATTGGAAGCATAAATAGGCACATTAAATTTAGTTTGTGCTTCGCGAATAATTTCATAGACTTTATCACTAGAAAGTTTTTGTTGTTTACTGACAGGAATCATTATGCTTCCATAGTTAAAGTCTTTGTTTCCAAGATTGGTTTTACTGGAAAATGGCTTAAAGGCTGAAGCAGCAATAACACCTTTTGATTGCATGTAATATAATGCTGAAGGTGCATAATAGTCGTCCCAATCCATGATGTAAGCATACTCGCTTTTTGGTACTGCAGTCACTTTGTTGATATCTTCTGTAGCCGTAATTTCATCACTTAGACTTGCTGTTTTCAGGCCACGATACTTCATATTATAAAAATTGGCTACACTCCAAGCTGAAGCGTCATAGAACACACTGTCGCGATATTTGCTATAGGTTTCAAACATGGTTTGCACCATTCTACGCTGTGGTTGTTTTAAAGGCACAGTGAACTTGCTTCCATTTTTGTAAACTTTAATTTTATGTTTTAAAAGATAATCAACAAAGGCTTTGTTTCGGTTATTGTCATAAGCATCACCAAATTCATAGGCGGCAAAACCTGTAGGTGCTTTTTCGGATAAAGCAGTTTTAAAAAAGTTCTGTTGGTATTTTCTCAAGTATGCCTTGTTTTCTACAGATGCCTTAATGGTTGCAAAGCTTGACGTGTATTGATTTCTAATTGTAAATGCAAAGGACATTGTACCATAATCAGTGTCTTGAAGGTGACCTCTAGAACTTGCTTGTTCAAATAATAAAGCTAAAGCACCTTGTAAATCTGGATAAGAACTTCCATAACCTGGATAGGTGCCATCAAACGATTCTTTAGTGTAATAAAAAGATCCAATTTCGTCTAAGGCACTGACAAAATAAGGTGCAAACATGTTATTTAAATCTTCGTAATTTTCTTTTGGCATTATTGGATCTAGTGATCCAATAGGTTTCATTGGTTCGAAAAAGTGATTGCTGTTGGTTCCCATTTCATGAAAATCAGTGACTACATTTGGATACCAATTGTGATACCAATTTAATTTTCCTTGACTCTCAGGATGTACAGCTAACAACCAGTCTCTATTTAAATCAAACCAATAATGGTTGGTCCTCCCTCTTGGCCAAGTTTCGTTATGTTCAGCGTCTGCACCATCAGACACAATTTCTTTGGCTAAGAACTGATTTGCCCATTGAGTATGTCTATCACGTCCATCAGGATTAATAGTTGGATCGATAAAAATGACGGAGTTCTCTAAATAATTTTTTACTTCAGGGTTGTTTGAAGCGACTAGGGTGTAAGCCGTTAGTAAGGCGGCTTCAGAACTTGAAGGTTCGTTGCCGTGAACGTTGTAACCCAATTGAATAAAAATTGGTAAGGCATCATAGTTTGTAGGATTTTGATTTGGATCTACAAATTTTAAATGCTCCGTTTTAAGAGACTCTAAATTTTTTAAATTTTCAGGGGTTGAAATGCGAAGCATCACGAGTTTGCGTAATTCATGCGTTTGTCCATAGATTTCAATTTCCGCTCTATCAGACAATTCTGCTAATTTGGTAAAGTAGGCTACAATGAGATCATGTCTGGTATGTTGCGCTCCAATTGGTCTTCCCAGAAATTCTTCAGGTGAAGGAATATCAGAATTAAAAGGTGCTTTGTCTTTAAAAAAATAGTCTTGTGCAGTGATTGTTGTCACCATGATTAAAGAGGTAATCATGGCAAAAGCGAATTTTGTTAGATTCATTGGTTGGTTAATTAGAAATAATGAATTTTAAAAATAGTAATTAATTACTAGATATATTGTTACTCTTTCACTTTTAACAAATTTTAAGATTTGTAAATCTGAAGTATTAATAATTGATTTTAAAGGGTAATTTTTATTACATTTAAATTCATCTTAACTATTTGAAATGAAGCATTTTCTTTTTTCAGTTTGCTTTTTGTTTAGCAGTATCATTTTTTCTCAATCTAATTTTGAAACTATTTCAGAAATCAATCTTGAAAAGATTCAACCAAACCAAGTCAAAAAGTTCTGGCTAAAAATGATTGATAACGGATTTTCTCAACCCATTTCAATACCTGTCATTATATTAAAGGGAAAAGAAGACGGTCCTGTTTTAGGATTAATTGCAGCCATTCACGGAAATGAACTTAATGGTATTAAGGTCATTCAAGAGTCTGTAAAACATATTAATGTAAATGAATTAAAAGGAACTGTAATTGCGATTCCTGGATTAAATGCCTTGAGTATTGGACAAGATAAAAGACGTTTTATTGATGAAGAAGATTTAAACCGAAATTTCCCTGGTAAAGCTAATGGAAATAGAAGCCAGCAATACGTATGGCAAATCAATCAAAAAATTTTGCCAAAATTGGATTATCTAATCGATATGCACACAGCTAGCTTCGGAAGGATAAATAGTTTATACGTAAGAGGCGAACTTGGTGATGAAAAGATTAGTAAAATGGCTATGTTGCAAGATGCAGATATTGTGTTGAACAATAAAGGCGTACCTAGTGCTGGAGATAATATTTCAGCCACGAGAACTATGAGAGCTGAAGCCATGCTAAAAGGCATTCCGACAATAACGGTTGAATACGGAAATCCGCAAGTATATCAAGAG
>CAZRDG010000019.1:0-17204 GCA_964598775.1 uncultured Lacinutrix sp. | reverse complement strand
AATTATAATTCAATTTTGACGCTCAAGAAAGACCAAAAGGAATGGGTTTATAATATGTTGTTTTCTCCCCAGGTTATACTGTTGGTTATTTAGAGCAAGAGCCAAAATTAGACGACAATAAAACAGTTATGGAAATTGTTCGTGAAGGAGCGGCTGAAACCGTTGCTATTCTTGACGAATACAATAAAATAAACGACCTGTTCGGCTTAGAAGAAGTCTATAGTAATCCAGACAAAATGGAAAAGCTAATGAACCGTCAAGCTGAACTTCAAGATCAAATTGATGCTGCTAATGCTTGGGAATTAGACACCAAGCTTGAAATTGCCATGGATGCTTTAAGAACTCCAGATGGTGATAAAAAAATAGCAGTATTATCAGGTGGTGAGCGTCGTCGTGTGGCTTTATGTCGTTTGTTGTTACAAGAACCAGATGTGTTGTTATTAGATGAGCCAACCAACCATTTAGATGCTGAATCTGTACATTGGTTAGAGCATCATTTAGCGCAGTACAAAGGAACAGTAATAGCTGTAACACACGATAGATACTTTCTAGATAATGTTGCTGGTTGGATCCTGGAGTTAGATAGAGGAGAAGGTATTCCTTGGAAAGGAAATTACTCATCTTGGCTAGATCAAAAGTCTAAGCGTATGGCTCAAGAAGGTAAAGCTGCATCTAAACGTCAAAAAACATTAGAACGAGAGTTAGAATGGGTGCGTCAAGGCGCAAAAGGTCGTCAAACAAAGCAAAAAGCACGTTTGAAGAATTACGATAAATTACTAAGTCAAGACCAAAAGCAATTGGATGAAAAACTGGAAATCTACATTCCGAATGGACCTCGTTTAGGTACCAATGTTATTGAAGCTGTTGGTGTGAGTAAAGGTTATGATGATAAATTGTTATATGAAGACTTAAATTTCAATCTTCCTCAAGCAGGAATTGTTGGTGTTATTGGTCCGAATGGAGCAGGGAAAACGACCATTTTTAAAATGATTATGGGAGAAATTCAACCAGATAAGGGAGAATTTAAAGTTGGTGATACTGCTAAGATTGCATACGTAGACCAAGCACACTCTAATATTGATTCAAATAAAACGATTTGGCAGAACTTTAGTGATGAGCAAGAGCTCATAATGATGGGAGGAAAGCAAGTTAATTCTCGTGCTTATTTGAGTAGATTTAATTTCTCTGGAAGTGAGCAAAATAAAAAAGTGAATTTGCTTTCTGGTGGTGAACGTAACCGTTTGCACTTAGCAATGACTCTTAAAGAAGAAGGTAACGTATTGCTTTTAGATGAGCCAACTAACGATCTTGATGTCAATACATTAAGAGCATTGGAAGAAGGTTTAGAAAATTTTGCTGGATGCGCTGTGGTGATTTCTCACGATAGATGGTTTTTAGATAGAATTTGTACACATATCTTAGCTTTTGAAGGCAATAGCCAAGTGTATTTCTTTGAAGGTAGTTTTTCTGATTATGAAGAAAACAAGAAGAAACGTTTAGGTGGTGACTTGATGCCGAAACGAATTAAGTATAAAAAGTTAGTAAGATAGAAAATGAAAAATGCCTGCAAATTAGCAGGTATTTTTTTTATTAATAAAGATGACCTTCAGTAAAATCTTCGTAGGCTTTATCTTTATCTTTTTCAGTATTTTCTTTGCTTAAGCGCTCATTTTCTGCTTTCAGTTTATAAGATTTTCTCACACCAAGAATCAGTAAAACCAAAAAAACAAAAACAGTAATAATCAATACCGTGACGATTTTAGATAACTCCATTGCAGAGAAGTTTAAGGTTAGGGAATTTGTAGTCATATGTTCGCGATTTGGGTTAAATCAAATCAAATATAAAACAAAAAAATAATTAATCTACTAAAAATGAATAATTTATCACTCCTTGTACCAGTCAAGAAGGTTCACTTTTATAGCGTCGTTTTTCGACTTAACAATAGATTTAAAGGATTCGATATCACTTAATCCATCAGTTCCTCTGTAATGATATGGAAAAACTTGCTGTGGCTTGAACTCCAAAACGGCATCAGCAGCTTTTTCTACAGGCATAGTCCAAGGTAAATTCATGCAAACAAAAGCAATATCAATATTTTTTAGGGCTCTCATTTCGGGAATGTCTTCAGTATCACCTGAAATATAAATACGCGAATCATTTTTATTAATGACATAGCCATTTCCTCGGCCTTTTTCATGAAATTTTAAAGCTTCATCGCGTAGGTTATACATTGGTATAGCCTCAATTTCCATACTTTTGATCGTTTTGGATTCTCCATTGTTCATTATAATTCTTTCACCTTTTATCTTGTCATTTAACCTCTCATTTACAGCACCTGGAATCACTAGTGGTATTATTGAATCACTAATATTTTCAAGAGTTTCAAGGTTTAAATGATCGCCATGAATATCAGTTATTAGAATTACGGTTGGTTTTTTAAAGTCTTTAAAATCTTCAAAATCACCAACTGGATCAACATAGATCATTTCTTCTCCATATTCAATAATCAAACTTCCATGTGAAATAGGATGAATAAATAATTCATCAGTTTTCATCTCAAATACACAAGAATTGAATAAAAGGATTACTAAACTAAGAGAGAAAAAATGCTTCATTGGTTTTTTTGTCAAATATAAGTTTAAATATGAAAATTAAAGTGTAACAATTTCTCAATTTTGGCTACCTATAATTAAGAAATTTAATTAAAAGATAACCTTTCAAAAGTGATATTTTTTAACGAAATTGCTTGTCTTATAAAAAATTGTTCACTTAAAATTATACACACATGTCTGATGATTTTGATTTATTAGAAACAAACTCTAACGAAAAAACTGAAAAAGTTGATGTTAATTGGGGAAAAGCTATTGACACAATGAAGTCCAAACTGGCTCAAGAAGACGACCCAGAAATGCGTCAGAAGATTTTAAATGCAACGTTAGACGATGTCGTTACTATGGCAGAAAAGGATAGAACAACACTACTTGATGCTATAAAGGATTTAACAGATTATCAGGATGAAGTTGGTATTATTTTCGAAAACTTTTCAAGTTTAAATGCCGATGAGCAAAAGATTATTGATAATGCTATTAAACGTCTTGAGCGCGCTAAAGTTGAGTTGGAAGATGCTGAAAACAAGCCAGATACTTGGTGGAATAACCTTTGGGGAAGAAAAAGCAAAATTAAAAAAGCTCAAGAAGAACTAAAAGAAGCTCAAAAAATTAGAGATGAAGCAGATAATAAAGCTAAAGCTTTATTTCAACAACGTATTGAATCTGCTGATATTCAGACGCTATTAAATGAACTTTCATTCAAAAGTCAAGCAGCTGTTAAGCGTTTAAAGGATAGAGAAGTTGAGATTAAAGAAGTTGAAGATAAGTTGCAAGATGCAATTGTTGAAGCTACAAAAAATCACACCAAAGCTCTGGAAAAGAAAAAAGAAGTTGAAGGACTTCTTGAAGAAAATTATGCTTTACTTAAACAAGCTAGACAAGAGCTAGAAGATATTGTAGACAAACAATCTGCTGAATACGCGGAGGCTGTTGGTAAAGTCACAACTCTTGAGCAAAAAGTTGAAGAGTTAGAAGGTTTAAAGAACGCTTATACAACACTCGCTGCTTCTAAAGATAGCTTTGTACACAAGCATAATTTAACTATTAAAGTATTGACCTCTCTTAGAAGTAATTTACAAACGCATAGAGCCAAATTAAAATCTGATACAGAAGAGCGATTGAAGTATTATGATGGTTATGTTGTGGCATTAAAAGCTAGAACTGATCAAGAATTTGCTGCTATTTTAGAGCACTTAGGTGTAAAAACTGATGAGCACATTGGAGAAACCTTAGCATCTATGCATACTGCAAGCGCTAGAGCGCGTCAAGAAATGATGGACAATATTCCTGTACATGAAAAAGTGATGCAAGGAGTTTACAGCAGTTATGCTGAAGCTTTGCAAGAAATTCGCACCAAAGATGCTGAAATACAAAAGAATTTTGCCGATCGTTACGGCATCGATATGAAAGAAATTTTTGAAGAATACTATAATTCAGAAAATACTGTACCAAAAGGCGAAGGTGAAGGTGGTGAAAAACCAAAGCCTGAAAGCGAAGACGATTTATTATCTTAACATGATTGTGCTTCCTCAGTGAAGCACAATTTGTCTTATTTCTAATTTAACCATTTTTTAGCGTAAATGTCTATTAATCATATAGTAACTCCATTAGATTCTGCTCAACTTGACTCCAAAGAGCACTATGTGTTTTACCATAAAATGGTAGATTTTTGCTTGAAAGAACTCATTGTCAATGTACAGCATCAAGAGCTTTGTAATGGAAGAGAAATTATTTTCTTTAAGCAATATTGCGATTTGTTATTGTATTCTATCGAAGCTATGCGTGTCAAATACATGTATGATGAAGAGGATAACATGAAAATCGATTTAACCGATTCTGGTTTCCCAAATTACTTGGAGTTTAGGTACCTTTTCAATGATCTGTCATTAAGGGATAATTATTTGAACAAGCTAACAAGTCCTGAAGTTTTAAAAACAGAGTTTTTAGATACCTTAATGCGTAAAAAAGAGCCAATAAAGAAGAGTAGGCTATTTCAAGCAGCATCAATCGTATATTATACATCTGTTCAGCAGCAATATATATTCAATCGTTTTGTACAAGGTAAAATTTTGGAAGCTCCAAAAAACTCTCAAGGAAAGTACATGGTGAGTTGGAGTTTTTATGATGTTGCTTTAAATAGACCTTTTATGTGCTTCATGTATTTTGATTATGATGGAAGTAGTATTTTAAAAGAGAAAGATGAAATTTATGAGGTTTTAAAAGCTACAGCAGACAGAAAAATGAACTTAGACACTATGGCTTATTCCATAGATAGAAAGCTTTCCGACATTTATCCAAAACATATTAAACGCATAGATTTAGGTCCATTGCACAATGTTTTTGCGAAAGATGAAAATGAAATAACACATGCTATACTAGAAAGTATTGGGAAAAAGGAGATTCCACTTGAATCTTATGCCATTTCTTTAAAAATAGATGAAGTTTTTTCTCGCAGTGAATTTAAAGAAGGCAGTTTTTTTAGTAAACAAACCCTACAAAACTGGAGTGATATTGTAAAACAAAATTATGTGTTTGCACCACATCGTATGATTCAAATGCTATATAATAAAACACCGGAGATAATGAACAAATTAGCCAAAGCACCAATTCAAATGTCAGATTTAAAAATTGATAAAGTTTAGTAGAACTTATGGAACATAATTCAACATTTCCTATAAAGCAAAATGAACTCGATATGCTTCGTGATGAAGCAACGTCGTATTTGAAATCTGTTCAATGGGAACAAGGTCAACGTGCTAAAAATAAAGAAAACAATGGTAATAAAGATGATTCAATTTTATTGTATTTATCTAGAGCCAACAATGGTTCTAATGCTATAGAAACCACATCAGTTTCAAAAACTATTTTAGCATTAAAAAAGCGATTACTACCAGATTCCGTCGCTATACCATTGCATCTTAATCAAACACTGTATGCTGTTCAAGAAGGCTTAGCACTTGGTATTTGGGTTAAAGATAGTTATTATGATGCATCTGGCTTATCGAGTTTAAATGAACGAAAATCTACGCTGGATAATTCTGGAAAACGAGAATTTGAAAGTAAAATGCATACAGCCACAGCTTTTATGTTATTTGCAACAGCATATCATATTTTATATAACCTAAGAAATCATGCCTCAGACGACTTGAGTGTGATGAAAAACAAGTTTGCAGGTATTCCTGAAGTATCTTTAATATCACCTCTTAAAGGTGTTGCTTGTAGTTTGTTTTATTATGATAAATACCTCAATCATCCTGACATTATAAAGTCTGATAAGGATGTTATTGATTTCACTGTGGTTTATTTTGATGCTTTAATTGATGAAATTCAATTGCGTAAAAGTACATTGGAATACACGGAAACAATAACCGATAGAACATATAAATTAGAACATTCAGATTTTGCGATTTCAGGTTGGGAAAATGTTTTTGCTGGAGCTGCCAAAAGTATCGAATTCAATAAGATTCAATTTGAGCAAATTGTTGGAAACCGTGACGCTAAGCATTTTGCTAGACGTTTAACAGAACGAATGCTGAGCTATGATTTTACAGCTAAGAAAAACCCATTTCAAGAGCTTGGAGGATTTATGCCAGTTTTTATGGGTTATGGAATTCCAGGAACTGGAAAAAGTATGCTTATTGCAGCCATTGCGACACGACTCAAAGAACATTGCGATCACTTAGATATTCCATTTTTGTTTCATCCAATGCCTGACACTTTGATTAGCACATTTCAGGGTGGATCAGCGGAAAAAATGGTAGAGTGGATGAAACCATTGCAAGATCCATCAAAATTAATTTTCGCTCCTATTGATGATGCCGAAAACAACCTTCAAGAGCGTACTGCTCAAGGCGTATCTGCTGGAGTAAAAGAAGTTATTGGTGTTTTTCTAAGATATACTGAAGGTGCTTATGCAGTAAACTATGGTAATAGTTCTATAGGATTATTTACGAATCTTCCAGAAATGTTGGATAAAGCCGTGATTTCTCGTGTACAAGGACGATTTAAAATTGATGGTGCTCGAACCGAACATGATTTTTTAGACCAAGACCATTTGTGGTGGCGAAAATTGGATGATACCATGCCTGATTTTGTAAATATGCAAGGACCAGAAAACTATAGTTATTTGCAAGATCAAGGTTTAGCTAAAAATTTAGGTGAAATTTTAAACGTTTCAGATAAGCCAACAGAAGAACGTGTTTTAGAGGTTTATGAGAAAATTGAGAAGAATTTTAAAACGAATCAGCATTTATTTTATGCTAATTTGTATAAAGAGATTCAAAAGATATTTCCATTTTTCTCATCTCGTGATGTAAGAAATATTCAATCGGCAGTTTCACTGCGCTTAACCGATTTTGATTTGGAAGAAGATTGGTTTGAAAATCCAGATCTCTACTTTAAGAAAGATTACGATACCAAATTTAATATGCTTCAAGAATTAATGCGCGCCAATATGAAAGGATTGGATTTCTCTGAAATCAGACGTCAAGAAGTTGTGAGGTATTTAGATAACGTAGCAACCATTGCAGATACAGATTTTAAACGTAAAGTTGATGCAAGAGTGAATCAGATGAATATTGAGGTCGAAGCAAGAAATCAGTTTGAAAAACTTTAAAATATAAAATGGAAGACTTAAATGAACCAATTATCAAAAAAGAATCGGAATTAGGAATTCAAGATTACTTTTCCATTGGCTATGTTTTTTTGCTAATCTTAGGTGTATTTTACGAAGCGATTTATTATAAGTTTTTAGGAGTGAATATTTTTGAATATTCCTCAATTTTGGATGTGCTCATAAGTCCAGTATCAGTTATTACTGGAGATTTGAAATTATTAGTTGGCCTAAGTTTATGTGTTGTTTTGGCCATTGGTTATGCTAAATTATTACCTAAATTTTATACTTGGTTAAGTAAAAGGAAGAAATATCAATCCGGAAAGAATAAGGAGAAGTTAGATAAAACAAGAAAGGCATTTAGAGAGAACTCTAAACAGTTAGTTCTTGTAATGATAGCTTTATATATTATTGGTGCATTTGTTGGATTTGGTATTGGTAGAGGAGGAAAAACCAAAAAGAGAATTGAAAATAATGAGCTTAAAATAACGCATCAAGTAACCTTTGATAATGGAGATTCACAAAATGTTAATATGCTTGGTAAAAATAGTTTATACATTTTTTATGTTGAAGAGAATGAAAAAGAAGTTTTAATTTCTCCCATTGAAGGAAACATTAAAACCATTAGAAAGATTGCTAAATAATGCAAAAACTAAAAGCAGCAAATCTATACCAAAGTGAGCTCATTCCTATTAGTGGGAAATTAGTTGAGCGTTACAATCAATGCCTTTTAAAATTGGGCTTTGAACCAACCAAACTCAAATCATTTTCTATTGATGGTATTGGTTGGAGTCCTGAAATTGCTGAAGAAAAAAAAGAATTGCATTACCTAAATCATGGTGAAGCCAATCCTCATGGTATCCTTATATCACCACTTCAAAAAGGAAAACCAGTTTATGTGCCAACACACTCTTTTGATAGAGAGATGATGCAGTTGGTATTTAAATTGTATGGAAGTCAAATTAATGATATCACAAGAGATTGTGCCATATGCTTGGACTTTGATCAAGATATTGATGCCTTTTATGAACCGTTGGATGTTTTAAAATACGATGCCATTTATATAAGATTTCATCTAATAAATGATTTAAACAAAATTCAAGAAGAGCAGTTAAAACTGGTTGAAAAATTTAATTCTGGAAATAATTTTATTGATGAAACCCTTCATGAACAATTATTACAATCTGCAAAAACACATGGCGACTTACGTAACAGACAATTAGTGTTAGAACCTTTGGTTTATAAAACTAATTCCTTTTTTGCTAAAGCCTTTGGAGGTGTTTATTTACTTAGAGATTTTATAAAAACTATTGTTGTTTTTGAAGATAAAAAATCACACAAGGAGGCCATTAAAAACACAGATTATGATGTGCTTATTTATCACATTTCACAACCAGAACTGATTGATAAACTCAAAAATCATCTTATAATTGAATGCAATTTGGAAGTTGCAGTAAATACGCCTCGTTATGAGCGCATTAAAAAAATGATGTTTCGTAATGAATTGAAAGATACTAAACATCCTATAAAAGATATTTTAGACGATAAGGTGTTGTTCAGAAAATACTTAAATACCATTGATGCTAATGCTCTTAAACGAGTGAATGGTGTTGAAATTTATTTAGAGCGTTTAGAGCGAAGCAATGCCTTTAAAATTCAAGATTTAATAGATCAATCCTTCTATTTTGCATTGCATGAACCACATTCAGCTTTAGAAGTAGCTCATTTAGATCTCATTTGGAAATTACTAGTTAACATCGCACCAAAAGATGTGCTGTTCTTGTATTGGTATGATAAAGAGCAGTTTTACAATACTTATGAAACTTGGGATGACTCATTTCAAGATTGGGTTGTAGAAACAATTCGTAACAATATTTAAAATTTATAGACTAATAAAGTGAGCATGAAGGTGGAAGCACGAAGTCAGAAGTTTATTATCTTTATGAAAAGAATTTAGAATGAAATTTAAGTTTGAAGATTTAATTATTTGGCAAAAAGGAATGGATTTAGGTGAAAACATGAATGCCTTGGCCTATAAATTTCCTAAAGAAGAGCTTTACGATTTATCCTCTCAAATTAGAAGGGCCTCAGATTCAATTGCACTAAACATATCAGAAGGTTCAATTTTGCAATCTGGAGCTGAATACAGAAAGTTTCTTGGTTATTCAATCCGTTCAATTGCTGAAGTTGTAACTTGTTTGCATAAAGCAAAAAGAAGAAATTATTTAAACGAAGATAATTTTGAAAAATATTATAAAGATTGTTTTGATTTAATGAACATGACAATTGCTTTTAGAAATAAAATTAATGATTAATCAAGCTAGTTGGTGCGAACTTCAAACTTCGTACTTCTAGCTTCCAACTTATATTATCATGACCATAGAACTCATAGTATTTATCGTTGCCATTTTATTTGGAGTATTATTGTATTGGAGAGAATCTAATGGTAATGGCTTGTATCGTTTTGTAAATAAAATTGTTAATTCTAAGGAATTGCAAATGAAAGCAGATGACAGAACAGGATTTGTATTTCAGCAAAAATTTTTGCTAAGATTAGTGTACGTTACGTTTTTGTTTATAGTTGTGATGTTGGTATTAAAATTTTTAATCCCCATTAATTATGCAACTGTATCCATTTTTGCATCAAGTATCGTAGGAACAGTTTTAGGAACATATCTTGCTAATTTTGTTTTAAAATCTGGAAAAATAGTCGACGAAAAAAGCGAGTCTTTAACCAATTTAGTGAGTGATACCATTGAAAAAGGCAAAGAATTTTTGGATGATATCACCACAAAAGATGATGATGTTAGTTCGAGTGAAGTTGAGACCAAAGAAGCACCTAAAGTGGAAGAACCACCAAAACAAGAGAAAAGTGCTAGAGAGCGATTGAAGGACAAAGGGCTTTTAAAATAAAAAAGATGATTAAAAACTACTGGAATAAAGGAAAAAAACAAAAAGTAATCACTGTAATTGGTGGTTTTATCGCCTTACTCTTACTTTTTATTCTTCGTGATGAATACCAACCCTTTTTACTGTTCATCCGAAAATTCATTTTTGTTATTTTGCTCTGCAGTACCATTTTGTTCTTACTACTTAGAAAGTTCAGAAAAACACCGAGTACAGGTAAACGTATTGGTATTTTAGGATTATTGTTAGTCATTTTCGGAGTTATTTATGCAATAGGTTGGCATTTTAAAATGTATGACTACATGAAAACCTATAATGTATTCAACGATTTAAATAAAGTTGAAATAAACGAATTACCATTAACTCAAAACGAACGTATTCAGCCATTGCGTAATATTTTCTCCATGGCTAACGAATCGGTTGGTGAAACCAAAGATGTATCCTTGCCACATTTGGTGAGAGTAGATGGAGAGAACCAATGGACAATGGCCATTCAACCCACAAAAAAATACATTTGGCAGCGTATAAGCGACAATACTGAAGAGGTGTTTTCGGTTTCAAGCACAACACCATTTCCTAGGTTTTCAAGTGAAAATAGAATTCCTGTCACCTTTTCAATTGGTGAGTCTTTAAAGTTTAGCAGAAACACTTACAATGCAGTCGTTCAGCGTTTTGGTATTGCTAAATTATTCTCAACCGAACCTGGAGATGTGTTTTATATGAAAAACGATTCAGGAGATTGGGTTCAGGTGGTGAGTTTAATCAATTGGAAAGGTTTTTTCTTTCCTTATCCAACCTTTGGAGGTGTTGTTATTATTGAAAATGGAGCACATGATTTTAGTGATTATGTTGAAAGAGTACTGATTGGAAAAGGCACATTTGTAAGTCCTGAAAACATGAAAAACTATCCATTCTTAACGCGTCAAAACACTTTGTCAGAAAAGGTATCTCGTTTACAAGCAGAATCTTTAAAATTCTTAGGAGGATTTAGCGATCCTTTACCATGGAATATGGAAACAGCTGTAAAAATACCAGATTTACCTGATGACCAAAATCAGCAACCATTTGTTACAGATTTTGATTTTAATGATACAGATTCAGATGCTTACAGTGGTTTATATCATTGGTTCGGACTTGAGCCAGTAGGCGATGAGCGAACCAGTTTAACCTTTAGCGTTTTCGTCCCAGCTGATGGTACAGACAAACTCTATTATTATGATCATGCTGCAAAAAAACAAGGATATGCTGGAGTTTCAGCAATGCCTTTAAAAGTTATTGAATCACGAAAAGAATTTGATTGGTCAGTCAATAAACCAGTGGAGTTTAGACCTTATATAAAAGATATAGCAGGCAGGAAACGTATGTTCTTCTTAGGAACGGTTTCGGCTATACGAGAAGAATCTGGGAACTTTGATGGCTCAGCGACTCCAGATTTAGCCTTAATAGATAGCGAATATCGTGATGTGGTTTGGATTGATGTAAAACACCCAAGTCAATGGGATAAAACAGTATATGACCAATTAGGTGATGCTTGGAGAGCAAGTGAAGGCATTGGTTATTATTATGTTGAAGAAACCAAAGACATTGATATTGCACAACGTGTTTTAGATTCGCTAAATGTTATTCCTAAAGTGGACAAAAACCAAGAACAGATTGATAAGCTGCAACGACAAATTGATTCGTTGAAGGCGATTGGGAATTGATCACTATAGTTCTAACTCCATCTTAATATCACTTCTTATATAAGGACTGTTCGGTTCTAAAGGAACTTCAACAAAACCATATTTTTTATAAATGTAAATGGCATTTTCAAGTTTGGTGTTGGAGTAGAGCATAAGTCCTTTAAAATGGTTACTCTTGGCAAAGTCAATGCAATGTTGCATCAATTGCTGACCTATTTTATAACCTCGGCGTTTTGGTGATACAGCCATTTTAGTGAGTTCTAATACACGTTCTGCTTTTGTAGGCATCAACGCAACAGTACCAACAATAGTATCGTCGAGTTTTGCAAAAAAAATGAAACCACCTTTGTTAATAATATATACATCTGGTTTGCTTAATACTTCCTCATCAAAAGGTTCAACATAGAAAAACGTTTTTAACCATTCAATATTCAAATTATAGAAATCTTTGGCATAGGTGTTTTCAAAAGCAATTATGTCTATAAGTTTTGGATTCATTCAGTATATATTTTTGATATAAATATCACCTTTGGGTTTAAATATGGATGTAAATGTTTAAGAATTAACAAAATTTTATTGGCTCGTTATATTGTCTCCATGCCTCGTGTTTATTCATATTCTTTTAAAACAAAAATTTATTTACGAATATTATTTATAAAGCCACATCCAAAATTAACACTTATTCGTATATAATAGCAAATGTCAAAGTCTAAATAAGAATTGGCTTTTATTAAAGTGATGCCGTTAATAACTTGCTTAATAAATTAAAATGTTATTAATCAAACACTTAAAATAAAAACGATTTTTGTTGTTGAAAACAGCAATAAAGTATTGGCAAAAAAAATTATAAAAAAATAAAAAATTAATATTAGTAGTTAACAAAAACAAGATTTACTATTATGGAAAACAAATCAGGAAGTAATAACAACGCATTAAAAGTTATTTTAGGTATTGCAGTCGTTCTATTAATTGGAACATTATTTTACACTTTTAATTTAAAAAGTGAAGCAGAAGAGACTGAAAAACAATTAACTGAAGAGAAAGCATTAGTGCTTAAAGATTTAAACAACATGGCGCAACAATATGACATCGCCATCGGTGAAAACGAAGCTGCAAACCAAAAATTGGTTGAAGCTAGAGAGCGTATTGAAGGTTTAATGGACTCATTGAAAGTTTCAGAAAACAGTGTTCGTAGTTTATGGAAGTACAAAAAGCAATTTTTGGCTCTACAAGATGAAATGGAATCATTAATGGAAGAGAATTCTGCATTGAAAGCTTCAAATGCGTTATTAGCAACTAGTTTAGATAGCACTAAAATTCAACTGCAAGATCGTATCGTATTTAACGATTCGTTATTAGCTCAAAATACTGAATTAGCAACTATCGTTGAAGATGCAGCTGTATTATCTACTGTAGGTTTAAAAGGATTTGGTGTTATTGTTAGAAGTTCTGGTAAGTTAATTCCGACTGAGCGTGCTGGAAGAGCAGATAAAATTAGAGTGTGTTATACAGTAGCAAAAAATAAATTGGTTGGTGCTGGTGACAAAGAATTTTTTGTTCAAGTTTTAGATCCTAAAAACAATGTTTTAGGTTTAAATGAGCAAATTCAATTCAACGAAAATGTATTAAACTATAGCTTGATTAGTAAATTTAACTACGAAAGCGATAATCTAGATATTTGTGAGTTTGTTGAAGCTAAAGGTAAAGAATTTGAAAAAGGACGTTACGTTGTTAACGTGTTTGATCAAAACAATTTAGTATCAACATCTCAATTTGAACTTAAGTAGTAATACTTATGATTGGTTGGTTGGAAAGCCTCAAGCAAATTTTTGCTTGAGGCTTTTTTTATGATATGATGTCTCCGTTAATAATCACGGAATCAATGTGATTCTCACCAAAAGCATAAGGCAGATAATTATAATTAGGCACAATTTTGGTAATGATTAAATTGGCTTTTTTACCTTTAGTGATACTTCCATAATTATTGCTAATTCCCATGGCATATGCACCATTAATTGTTGCAGCATTGATGGCTTCTTCTGGAGTCATTTTCATTTTTATACATGCTGTGCTTACTACAAAGTTCATATTACCACTAGGTGTCGAACCAGGATTGTAATCTGTTGCTAAGGCTAAAGGAAGTCCAGCGTCAATTAGTCTTCTGGCTGGAGTATACGGAATACTTAAAAAGTAAGAACACGATGGTAACGCTACAGGAATAGTTACGCTATTTTGTAGTGCCAAAATATCCTCGTCATTTAATTCTTCCAAATGATCTACTGAAAGAGCATTATGTTTTACACCTAGTGCTACACCACCAAATGCATTAAATTGATTGACATGAATTTTAGGTATTAAATTATACTTTTTTCCAGCTATCAAAATGCGTTCGGTGTCTTCTAAAGAGAAATAACCTTTTTCGCAAAATACATCAATATAGTTTGCTAATTTTTCTTCTGCAACACGTGGAATCATTTCATTGATAACCAAATCCAAATAATCTTCTTTATTATTTTTATAAAGGCTAGGTAAGGCGTGAGCACCTAAAAATGTGGCTTTTACTTTAATTGGAAACTTTTGCTTAATACGCTTGATAACACGAAGCATTTTCAATTCTGCTTCAATTGTCAATCCATAACCAGATTTTATTTCTAATGCTCCAGTACCAAGCTTCATTACTTCTTTAACACGTTTAATGGATTGCTTATATAAATAGGATTCACTTGTATTATTAAGTGTTGCGGCAGAATTTAAAATTCCACCACCTCGATTGGCAATTTCTTCATAGCTCAGCCCATTAATTCTATCTACAAATTCCTGTTCTCTATGACCTGCATAAACAATATGAGTATGGCTGTCACACCAAGCAGGAAGCACTATTTTTCCCTCAGCATCAATAACTTCATCTGCGTCAAACTTAATGAGGTCATCCATGATTCCATAATCAATAATGGTATCATCTTCAATTAAAACATAAGCGTTTTTGAGGGTAGGAAGGACTTTCATGTCTTTACCTGAAACCTTTAAAATATTAGAATCTCTGACTTGTAGTAATTCCTTTATGTTGATAATAAGAATGGACATACGAAACTTTGTAAGTTTTAATTAAAGTCATAAATTTAGAACAAATATATAATCTTTTAATGCAAACCATTGGATTAATTGGTGGTATCACACCGCAATCGACTATCATGTATTACCAAGTGCTTAATGACCTTGCAGCACATACATTTGGTGGTATACATTCCTGTAAAGTTATTATAAATTCGTTGGATTTTGGTGAAATTTCTGAGCTACAGTCGCAAAGTCGTTGGGATAAATTAGATAGCATTATGCAAGACGCTGCTTTTAGTTTAGAAAAATCTGGAGCAGATATGATAGTGATATGTGCTAATACGATGCATTTGTGCGTAAATGCAATAAAGCAAGTTGTAAATATACCAGTGGTTCACATTGCTGAAGCGACAGCAAAGAGCATTTTAGATAAGAAATTAAAAAAAACAGCACTTATTGGCACAAAATACACGATGGAAAAACCGTTTTTTAAAGACGTGTTGAAGGCATTTGGTATTGAAACAATCATTCCTGAAGAAAGTGATAGAGACATTATTCATCAGGTTATTTATAAAGAGTTATCAAAAGGGTTGATATTGGAAACTTCTGAGAAAGCCTACCTTGAAATTATTGATAAATTAATCACTCAAGGTGCAGAAGGTGTAATTTTAGGATGTACTGAAATACCATTGTTAATTAAGCAAGACGATGTCTCAGTCCCTGTATTTGACACCACCACGATTCATGCAACAACTGCATTTGAGCTTGCTCTGCAATCGATTAAAATTAATTAAATCATGAATCAAAATTTAAAATTTTTGCAGGGTTTTGGAGATATTTCAGAAGTATCTTTTAAAAAGCTTGAAAAATTAGCAACGTTTAGAAAAATACCTGCAAATACCTTGTTAGCAGAAGCAGGAACGATTCAGAAAAATGTATATATGTTGGTTTCTGGTGTCATTAGTGCTTATGTGGATTCAGAATCAGGAAAGCATTTTAGCAAACGATTATTTACACCAATTTCATTTGTAGGAGCATTAACTGCAATACTTAAAAATGAACCAACTAAAGTCAACTATATTACGTTAACCAATTGTAAGATTTATGAATTGAATTTTCAAGACTTTAAAGATTTATGTAGAAAAGAGTTGGAAGTTGGACGATTGTATGTAAAGGTATTGGAACAAGTTTTTATTTCTTATGAAGAGCGAAATTTGGATTTAATGACATTAAATGCAACTGAAAGCTATCTAAAATTAAGAAAGCAAATTCCTGATATTGATAGTTTAATACCACAGTATCAAATTGCATCATATTTGAATATATCTCCAGTTCAATTAAGTAGAATAAGGAAAAAACTAAATTTTATATAGGCTATTAACATAGGTTAATTCATCTTTTAGATTTTAGTCTTAGTTTTGACTTATCCTTATAATAGATATCCTAATAAGTATTAATAACTAACTAATTCTGAAAGAAGCAGGTAACTAACGTTCCTGCTTTTTTGTTTCTATTATTGTTTGATGAACTTATATGTTTGTTTAAACTCTTTAAATTTCAAGATGTAAATTCCAGATTGCAGTTTAGAAACATCTAAAGGAGAAATGTTACTAAAATCCTTAGACTCCATGATTTTCTTTCCCAAAAGATTGTAAACTGAAATCTCTTGATTTTCAGATGGTGTAACACTTAAATAGAGCTTAGTTGAAGCTGGATTCGGATAAATGTTAAAGGGATTAGTCTTGTTGTCTTCCACTGAAAGCACAATTTTCTGGTTATTAAAAATGTTAACATCGTCGTCATTATAGGCAACAGAAGCAATATCTAAATCACCATCATTTTCAAAATCAGCAAAGGTGAAAGTATATGCTTGACTTTGGGTAGCATCAATTACTACTTCAGAATTGAATCCTCCAGCTCCATTGTTTTTAAACCAAACAATATCATTGCCTGCACCTGAAGTTGCACTTGATAACACAAAGTCATCCAAGGTATCATTGTCTAAATCTCTTAAATCTAAGCAAGCAGGATTGGCAATACTAGTTGATAAAACAGTTTCAGTATAAGTAGCAGTTCCAGGACTTATTTGAGTACGTTTAAACCAAGAAGGACTTCCATTTAAATCTGTTACTAAAATGTCTAAACTGTTATCAGCATCAACATCTTCAGCCATAATGCTGAAAATATAATCTTTAGTATTTACTGATACAGGGTTGGTATCAGCTGTAAAAACTCCATTTCCATCATTATAAAACACTTCAATTCTACAATCATTTGGAACGCCGTAAGCAATAGAGTTACCAATTACGGCATCAAAGTCTCCATCAAAATCTATATCT
>CAZRDG010000018.1:0-17317 GCA_964598775.1 uncultured Lacinutrix sp. | reverse complement strand
CTCCTAGAGTAAAATCAACTCCAACATCATCAATGTTTAACACAAATTGGTCACTTACTCCATGATGTCTAAACGCGATATACACCATATTTCCTGCTAAGGAAGCAATATCTAATGTTCTATCAGCAAATACACCTGCACCACCATTTTGTCCAATAATCTCATTAAAACTTACTGAACTTGATGTGAAGTCAGGTATTGTATTTCCGGTGGCTACATAAACTGTGTAATTCTCGTCTGCATAAGTAGCGTCAATGCCTCTTGCTTTCCATGTTAGTTCTACAGTATCTGATGTAGAAAAGCCTGTTAAGTCTACTGCATTTGATATTAACCAGTTATCAGGAGTCAATGCACCTGCTGTTCCGTCCCAAGATGCTGAACCAAAGCATGGATTTCCATCAGGATTATCATCATCATCTAAATCATAATCAACCACAAACCAATCGAATGTGTCACCATCGTCATCAATATTAGTCCAACAAACGTAAAAACTAGCTGGTTCACAAGTATCAGCAATAGGAAGCGAACTCTCACACGAGGCAACGGTTTCTGTTAGAATAAAGTCAAATCCAGTATCTTCCCATCGATTATCCCATAAAATGTAGTAAGTCGTGCCATTGGTACTAGGAAAAGTTACCTCACTTAAATAGTTTGCACCTGCAACATCGTCATTGGCTGCAAGGCAGATTAAACTGCCGCAGTTGCCAGTATAAATACTAACTCTTGTGTCTTGACCAGAATTGGCAGGTAAATTAGCAGATACTTTTATTGCGCCATCGCCAGTTGCAGTATAAGTGTACCATTCTCCAGCCGTTCCAGCTGTTGTCCAGCCACAGGTGTTGTCGGCTACACCATTTATAGTGCCAACAGTGGTCGTAGCTCCTTTAATAACGGTTAGAGCTGAAGCGCAATTATCTTGCGCAGAACTTGCAAAGCTTAGCGCTAAGCAAATTAAAGATAATGTAATTTTTTTCATATGTATTCTATTAAAAAGTTAAACCATAACAGTTTAATAGACAAATACATGCGCAGACATGAGTTTGACCAAATGTATTAATTTAATTAATAATAGCCAAGTTGGTTCTTTAAAAAAATAGGCATTAACATCGTTTTTTAGTACGTTTGTTATTAATTGTTTTCAAACGAATCTTTTTTTGAAAATTGTAGAACAAATAAAGCAGCCAATAGCCTTTGAGATGGATCTTTTTGAACAAAAGTTCCAACTTGCCATGTCCAGCAAAGTGGCTTTACTAAACAGAATTACCCATTATATCGTGAACCGAAAAGGAAAGCAAATGCGACCAATGTTTGTGTTTTTGGTAGCCAAGATGGTGAATCATGGAGAGGTTAGCGAACGCACTTACAGAGGTGCGTCAGTGATTGAATTAATTCATACAGCTTCATTGGTTCATGATGATGTGGTTGATGACAGTAACCGACGTAGAGGTTTTTTCTCCATAAATGCACTTTGGAAAAATAAAATTGCAGTTTTAATTGGCGATTATTTATTATCAAAAGGTATGTTAGTTTGTATAGATAATAGCGATTTTGATTTACTTAAAATTATTTCTGTCGCTGTACGTGAAATTGTAGAAGGCGAATTGCTTCAAATAGAAAAAGCTAGAAAACTAGATATCACTGAAGATGTGTATTATGAAATCATTCGTCAAAAAACGGCAACTTTAATTGCTGCATGCTGCAGCCTTGGGGCAGCTTCGGTAAAACCAAATACGAATGATGTTGAGCGTATGCGAAAATTTGGAGAACTTATCGGAATGGCTTTTCAAATTAAGGATGATTTATTTGATTATGGAGAAGAAGCTATAGGCAAACCAACTGGAATTGATATCAAGGAACAAAAAATGACCTTACCATTAATTCATGTGTTGAATAACTGCTCCAAGAAAGATCAAGATTGGCTTATTAATTCAATCAAAAGACATAATAAAGATAAAAAACGCGTTAAGGAAGTTATAGCTTTTGTAAAAGATTATGGAGGCTTAGAATATGCTGTTGCTAAAATGAAACAATTTCAAGAAGAAGCTTTATTGCTTTTAAAAGATTATCCCGAATCTGAATTTAAAAGTTCCCTAATTCTTATGGTGAACTACGTCATTGAGCGAAAAAAATAAGTGCCTTTTAACGTATTATTCAAAAGATTTAATTGATTATTAATTCAATAAATAATCAATATTCAATCTGTGGTTTTTTTTAGTATCTTTAAATCAAACACCAACCACAATGCAAAAAAGAGACTTTATTAAAAAAATTTCCTTAGCAACATTAGCTACACCATTGTATGCAAGTATGCTTAACTCTTGCTTAGAAGATGTTGCAAAAACACCAGCGAAAGAACTGTCTACCAACGAAGAATTTTGGTTAAAAGTTCGAGGTGATTATAAATTAAAACCAGACTATATCAATTTAGAAAGTGGATATTATAATATAATACCAACGCCAACCTTAGATGCACTTCATGAGCATATTAATAGGGTAAATTATCAAGGATCTTATTATATGAGAACTGAACAGTGGGATAATAAAACACGAATGGCGGAAAAACTTGCTAATGTGCTAGGAAGTACTGCTAAGAATGTCATTATTACCAGAAATACTACAGAATCCTTAGACATGGTCATTAAAGGAATGGATTGGAAAGTCGGTGATGAGGCTGTCTATGCTGATCAAGATTATGGAGCTATGAAGATTATGTTTGAACAAGTTTCAAGACGATTTGGTATGGTAAATAAAGTTGTTTCTGTTCCTAATCATCCTAAATCTGATGAAGAAATTGTTGAGCTGTATGAAAAAGCAATCACTCCAAAAACAAAATTACTTATGGTGTGTCACATGATAAATATCACAGGGCACATTTTACCTATAAAAAAGATTTGCCAAATGGCACATAGTAAAGGCGTGCAAGTTATGGTTGATGGTGCACATTGTGTTGGACATTTCAATTTTAATATTGAAGATTTAGAATGTGATTACTATGGTTCCAGTTTGCATAAATGGATGGCTGTGCCTTTAGGAACAGGACTATTGTATGTTAAGGATGAGCACATAGATACATTATGGCCAATTTTTGCCGATCATAATAATGAACCTGGAAATATTGTTAAGCTTAACCATACAGGAACTCATCCAGTTTATCACGATTTAAGTATTGAAAACGCTATTGATTACTACAATATGCTTGGGGCTGAACGTAAAGAAGAGCGTTTACGCTATTTGCAAGAATATTGGACATCAAAAGTTCGCGGCTATAAAGATATTGTTATTAATACTCCTAAAGAATCTCATAGGGCTTGTGGTATTGCTAATGTTGGTATTGCGAGTATGAAGCCATCAGAGTTGGCAAATAGACTTATGGATGAGTATAAAATCTTTACTGTGGCTATTGATTATGCCAATGTAAAAGGCTGCAGAATTACACCGAATGTATTCACTACTACTGATGAATTAGATGTGTTTGTTAGTGCGCTGAAAGAAATGGCTTCGTAAAGTTTACCATTCATTGATTCGGTTAGAGTCCAACTTAATAAAAACAAACAATAAAAGAGTAAACCCCCAAAGTCCTGAGCCACCATAACTAAAAAAAGGCAAAGGGATGCCAATGGTAGGAATTAAACCCATCACCATTCCGATATTTATCATAAAATGCAGGAATAGTATGGCTGCAACAGCATATCCATATACACGACTGAACTGCGATTTTTGTAATTCGGCAAGGTGTAAAATTCTAATGAGCAATAAAACAAACAAGATAACCACCATACTGCTCCCTAGGAATCCCCATTCTTCGCCGACTGTACTGAAAATGTAATCAGTATCTTGTTCAGGGACAAATTTACCAATGGTACGTGTGCCTTCCATAAACCCTTTTCCTGTAACGCCTCCCGAGCTTATTGCTTTTTCAGATTCGTGTAAATTATATAAAATGGTGCGCTTCATTTGCTCCAATTTTTCAGGATCTTTCTCTAAGCGCAACCAAAGGCTTATTCTATCTTGTTGATGTGGTTGAAGAACACTACTATAAAAAAATTGAACGCCAAAACTAAAAGCAACACAGATAAGTGAAATAAAAATTGGATTTAGAATAGTTCCTTTTTTCTTTTTTACAAAAAAGTGATGTAAAAAAATAAGGATCGTCACGACAATGGCTGTTGGTAGTACTGAAAATTTAAGTGAGAGCACTGAAAGCACAACAATACTAAAAACTAATAACAAGTAAATTTGTGGAATACCTTCACGATAAAACACAAAAAAGAATGCCGCATAGACGATAGTACTTCCAGCATCATTTTGAAGCAAAATTAAAAAGGCAGGAACAAAAATAATCAACGCTGTTTTTAGCTGATCTTTAACCGTTTTAATATTAGTTTGAAGGTCACTTATATACTTAGCAACAGCTAATGCAGTGGCAAATTTGGCAAACTCACTCGGTTGTAACGTGAAGCCTCCAATACCATACCAAGACGTGGCTCCATTAACTGTTTTTCCGAATATAAATAGACCAATTAACGAGAGTATTGATGCTAAATAGATGATGCTTGCAAAGCGTTCGTAAAATTTAGCCTCAATACTTAGTACAAGAATGATTAATACAAATGTGAATAAAATGAAAACCAATTGTTTTCCATAACGTTGATCAATATCAAAATAGGAGGTGATCTCTCCAGAAGATGAAGCCGAAATAATATTGAGCCATCCAAAGCCAACTAATAACAAGAAAAGTATTATAGTAATCCAATCGAATTTAAAATTTCGATTTCTGTTTAAACTCATTCTATATCCCTTTGATTGGTTTTGACTTTCTTTTTTTGAAGCTCATAGTCTTTCACCAACATGATTTGTGATTTGGCATTTATTCCAAACGGTTCTCCAGAGAAAGGTTTGTCATATTCATGCTCTAATGTGCGTTCCATAACCCATTGTTCTAAATCTGTTCTCGTGATTGTACCTTTAATGTATTTCTCAATCATCAAACTTGCAATACGTCCTGCGAATCGTGCTCCGAAATAACCATTTTCAACTAATACAGCTATGGCAATTTTAGGATTGTCTTTCGGTGCAAAAGCAATAAAAATTGAGTGGTCTGTAAGCTGGGTTCTAACACCATCAATTTTCGTGAAATTTTCGGCTGTACCAGTTTTTCCACAGATTTCTATTCCAGGCACTTGTAAAAAATGTGCAGTTCCTTTGTTATAAACATCAAATAAACCCTCAATTACTGGTTCAAAATGACGTTTATCAATGGTTGTGTAGTGCTTGGTTGTATAAGCAGTGTCTATTGCTTTTCCTTCAATATGTTTTATTATATGAGGTGTATAATAATAACCTCTATTGGCAATGGCAGCTGTCATGTTCGCCAATTGGATAGGTGTCACTAAAACTTCACCCTGTCCAATCGCATTGGATAAGGTTGTAGTTGCTTGCCATTTAAAATCTGGATACCATTTGTCATAATAAGCACCATCTGGAATGTTCCCTTTTTTACCAATAGTAAGATCATAACCCAAATAGTCTCCTAAACCAAAACTCTTAATATGACTGCTCCAAACATCCATAGCATGAGAAGCATCATTGTATTTTTCAATGGTTTTTCTATAAGCAGTTGCAAAATAAGCGTTGCAAGACTGTGCAATGCCTGAATTTAAGTTTCTAACTCCACCTCCACAGTGACAAGCCATTTTTCGACCATTCCTTCCATAAACATAACCATGGTGACATGTAACTGTTGTATTAACATCCAAGACACCTTCTTGCAAAGCAGTTAAAGCCACAAGTGACTTAAATGGTGATCCTGGTTCGTGCATGCGCAGTAAACCTTTGTCAATTAATGGTAAATGGATAGAATCTTTATGAAGCTTTGTGTAGTTTTTAGACCGTTCTCTACCAACCAATAAATTTGGATTGTACGAAGGTGCTGAAACCAAGCTTAATATTTCACCACTGCTAGGCTCAATAGCTACGATGCCTCCAACTTTATTTTGCATTAAAAGTTCGCCATAAGCTTGTAATTGAGCATCAATAGAAACAGTAACGTCATGACCAGCAATTGGTATCGTGTCATACATTCCATCCTTATATGGACCAATATCTCTGTTAAATCTATCTTTTTGTATAAATTTCACGCCTTTTACACCACGTAAATCTTTTTCATAAGACGTTTCAATACCTTGTTTTCCAATTAGGTCTCCCATGAGGTAATAAGGATCAGCATCTATTTCAGCTTGATTAGCTTCAGCAATATATCCTAAAACATTTGCTCCTATAGTTGTTTGATAATCTCTTAACGAGCGTTTTTGAATGTAAAAGCCTTTATACTTTCGCATTTTTTCTTGTAATGCTGCGTAGTCCTTTTTTGAAAGTTGAGGAACAAACGGAGATGGTAATCTTGGCGAATACGTGTAGGCTCTTTTGAATTTGTTTTTAAAATCTTCCTTTGTGATTTTCAACAGAGAACAAAACTCTAAAGTGTCTAAAGGTTCTACTTCTCTTGGAATAATCATCACATCATACGATGGCTGATTTGCTACCAGTAGTTCACCATTTCTATCATAGACATAACCTCGTTTTGGGTAATCAAATACCTTTCTAATTGCATTATCGTCATAGAGACTGTAAGTTTTACTTTCATAGACTTGAAGATAGAATAATCTTCCTATGAAAGTAAATCCTACTAATATGATAATTGAAAAGAGTAATAGTTTTCTCATTTTCGTCGACTACTAAATAAAACGGTTATTAAAAGGCAAAGCAATACTGTAAAGATACCAGAGAATAACGTTTTTGTCAATATTAAAAGTATTTTTGATGTGTTAAAAATTTCAAGACTGAATAGCAGTAAATGGTGAATGAAGGTTATTATGGCAAAATAGGTAAGTCTTTGACCAAATTCCATATTGCCAAATTTGATGGTTTGGTGCTCATAAATCATACCAAAAGAAAACTTCAAAATTAAAGGTCGTACATAAGCAATGGTTACACAAGCTGCTGCATGAACACCACCTGAATCTAAAAACAAATCAACACTCAAACCCAATAAAAAACTCAGAAAAATGAACAGCATCCTGTTATTTTTCACTGGAAATAGAATGACAAATAAAATATAGATATAAGGGTTTATGTAACCTAAAAAATTAATATTGTTAAGCACAAGGGATTGTAATAGCACGAGGACTATAAAACGAAGAATATTTGTGGTTACTACGTTACTCATTTAAATTATTCAATTTAGAAATTTCGGCTGCGTCTCTATTTCGTATCACATAAACGTGACCAATACTTGTCATGTCGTTAAATAGTGACACTTCAACATTATAGTAGTTCTCAGTTTGATCTAATGCAAAAGAGGTCACATAACCTATAGGAATTCCTTTCGGAAAAATGGTTGATAATCCTCCAGTAATTACGGAATCTCCAACTTTTATTGGTGCTTGTTTTGGGATGTCTACTAATTGTACGATTTGTGGTGAAACACCGTTCCAGCGTAAAGTACCAAAATGATCTGTATTTTTTAATTGAGCGTTAACTCTTGAATTTGAGTTTAAAACCGATAACACTCGAGCGTATTTTTTTGATGTATTATCTATAATTCCAACAATTCCTTTCGAAGTAATTACTCCAAAATCTTCTTCAATGCTATCGCGTTTTCCTTTGTTTATGGTTAGGTAATTATTAGTTGCAGAATAACTATTTTTATAAACTTGTGCAGCTGTGAGTTTAAATTGATTTGCTAATGATGAATCCAAGCTAAAGTTTTCTTTCAACTCATTTTTTTCGTTAAAAAGAATAGATTTTAACCTGTTGTTTTCTTCAAGGAGTTTCTGATTTTCTTCTTTTAGATTGAAGTATTGATTGATATTATTTACAGACTCATAAACACCACCAGTTAAAAAATTGGCCGAATTAATAAACTTACTTTTATGATAAGAATGGGACTGAATCGTAAAAAATAAAGACAAACAAAAGAGCAACAAAAACAAAAGAAAGGATTTGTTTCTGATTAAAAAATTAATGATTTGTTGCATTACTTAGGGTGTTGCTATTTTATCAGTACACTTTTGTATTTTGGAAGGTTTTTAAGTACAATTCCTGTTCCTCGTACAACAGCTCTTAAAGGATCTTCAGCGATATAAACAGGCAAATCTGTTTTTTGAGATAAACGCTTGTCTAAACCTCTTAACATTGAGCCACCACCTGCTAGATAAATTCCAGTGTTGTAAATATCAGCAGCAAGTTCAGGAGGTGTTTGAGATAAGGTTTCCATAACAGAATCCTCAACTCTTAAAATAGACTTATCTAAAGCTTTAGCGATTTCTCTGTATGAAATATTAACCTGTTTTGGTTTTCCAGTTAATAAATCACGTCCTTGAACGCTCATGTCTTCAGGTGGTAAATCTAAATCTTCAGTGGCTGCTCCAATCTGAATTTTAATTTTTTCAGCAGTTCTATCGCCAACATAAAGGTTATGTTGTGTTCGCATGTAATAAATAATATCATTTGTGAATACATCACCAGCAACTTTAACCGATTTATCACAAACAATACCTCCAAGTGCAATTACTGCAATTTCAGTTGTTCCTCCACCAATATCAACAATCATGTTTCCTTTTGGTTGCATGATGTCAACTCCAATACCAATAGCTGCTGCCATTGGCTCATGAATCAGATAAACTTCTTTACCATTAACACGCTCACACGATTCTTTTACAGCACGCATTTCAACTTCTGTAATTCCTGAAGGAATACAAACCACCATGCGGAGTGCAGGAGCAAACATTTTTTTCTTTAGAGCAGGTATGTTTTTGATGAACATACTTATCATTTGTTCAGAAGCATCAAAATCTGCAATTACTCCATCTTTCAATGGACGTATTGTTTTTATGTTTTCATGCGTTTTTCCTTGCATTAAATTGGCTTCTTTACCAACTGCAATGATTTTACCTGAAATTCGGTCTCTTGCTACTATTGATGGACTGTCAACAACGACTTTGTCGTTGTGAATAATAAGTGTGTTTGCTGTTCCTAAATCTATTGCAATTTCTTCGGTTAAGAAATCAAAAAATCCCATGTGCTATCGTAAATTATCTGAGGGTTGTTAATATTAAATTCTGACTGTTTGTAAATGTAATAAAATATACGTTATTATTAGAGAAACAGACTTCTAAAAAACCGACTTTATTTTTTGTTGAACTTTAGTGCTTGAAATGACGTGTTCCTGTCATGACCATAGCCATATTGTTTTCATTACAGTAATCGATACTCAATTGATCTTTAATTGAACCTCCAGGTTGAATCACGGCTGTAATTCCTGCATTATTAGCTATTTCAACACAATCTGGAAAAGGGAAAAACGCATCACTAGCCATCACAGCACCTTTTAAATCAAAGTTAAATGATTGTGCTTTGTGAATGGCTTGATTTAAAGCATCTACGCGACTTGTTTGTCCTGTACCGCTAGCGCAAAGTTGTTTGTTTTTGGCAAGTACAATAGTATTAGATTTGGTGTGTTTACAAAGTTTTGAAGCGAAAAGTAAGTCTTCAAGTTCTACTTCTGAAGGTGAGTTGTTGGTTGCTGTAGTAAGCATATCACGAGAATCTGTAACACTATCTCGATCCTGAACTAAAGCACCATTTAAGCATGTTCTCACTGTGGTTTGAGGCAACTCAACATCTTTTTGAATTAATATAATTCTATTCTTTTTGCCTTTAAGAATGTTTAATGCTTCATCTGAAAAAGAAGGTGCAATCACAACCTCACAAAACAATTGATGAATCTCATTTGCTGTAGCGATATCAATTTCTGAGTTGCTAATTAATATGCCTCCAAAAGCAGAAACTGGATCTCCAGCTAAGGCATCAACGTACGCTTGATGAATGGTGTTTCTTTGTGCTAAACCACAAGCGTTATTGTGTTTAAGAATAGCAAATGTTGGTGCTTCACCTTTAAATTCATTCATTAAATTCACTGCTGCATCAACATCTAAAAGGTTGTTGTAACTTAATTCTTTCCCATGAAGTTTGTCAAACATCGCTTCAAAATCTCCAAAGAAAAATCCTTTTTGATGCGGATTTTCACCATAACGTAGCACTTGACCTTTAGTTTCGCTAATTTTTAAAGTAGCGATTTCATGATTTTTGTTGAAGTAATTGAAAATTGCGGAATCATAATGAGACGAAACATTAAACGATTTTGCTGCAAAACGTTTTCTGTCTGTTTCAGCGGTAGAACCATTCTTTTCTGAAATCAGCTCCAAAAACTCTTGGTAATCGTCTACAGAAGAAACACAAATAACATCGTTATAATTTTTAGCTGCAGCACGAATTAACGAAATACCACCAATGTCAATTTTTTCAATAATATCTTGATTGCTTGCTCCTGAAGCCACTGTTTTTTCAAAAGGATACAAATCTACAATCACGCAATCAATTTGCGGAATATCAAATTCTGCCAATTCTGCAACATCTTGAGCATTGTCTTGACGATTTAAAATACCACCAAATATTTTTGGATGCAAGGTTTTTACACGACCTCCAAGAATGGAAGGATAGGAGGTAATATCTTCAGCTGGAACCACCTTGATGCCTAAATCATTAATGAATTTTTGAGTACCACCAGTAGAATAAATGGTAACGCCTTGCGCGTTTAATTTTTGTACAATTGGTGCTAAACCGTCTTTGCTAAAAACGGAAATCAATGCAGATTTTATGGTTTTGTTGTTGCTCATTACAGATGTATTAATAAGCCATCAAAAATAAGCAATTTACAAGCGTTTTTTATTATAAATGTGTTGTACTTTTTAACTAAAAAGAGGAGTTGTTAACAACTACAAAATTTCAGCAACTTCTTTGCAAACAAACTCCAAAAAGCGTTCGTCTGCATCAGTAAAAGGGTTAGGAGTGTTAGAGTCAATATCTATTTGGCCAATATTTTCACCATTCACAAAGATTGGAATCACAATTTCAGCTTTTACAGTAATGCTACAAGCAATATAATTGTCTTGAGCTGCAACGTCAGGCACCACAAAATTTTGGTTACTCACAGCAACTTGTCCGCAAATGCCTTTCCCAAAAGGAATAATGGTATGGTCTGTTGGTTCACCAATATAAGGGCCAAGTTTTAGTTCTTCCTTATCGCCATTTCTAAAATAAAACCCAACCCAATTGTAATAATCAACATGAGATTCTAACAATTTGCATATGTTAAGCAAACGATTTTCAATAGTTTCACTTGCATTTGCAACAATTTCGGTTACTTTTGGTTTTAAGATATCTAAGTTCATGCGTTGAAAATTTTGGTAAAAGTAGTTAAATAACTAAAATTTAAACAACTTAGTTTCTATAATTTTAAGTTGAAATTATTCCCAAAGTAATTGAAAGAACTAATTATAAAATACAAGTCGGTAATTAAGTTTATTCTGACGTTTCTACTCACTTATGCAGTGCTTTCGGTTGCTTATAAATTTTACTTGGATTTTTCAACTGGAACCGATTATTATCCTGACTATTTCACCAATTTAGTGGCAAGACAAAGTGAAACGCTGTTTGAGGTTTTCGGCTATAATGCTGAAATGGTAAAACATACCAACGAAGCTTCAATGAAAATAATTATTGAAAATAAATTTGTAGCTAGAGTAGTAGAGGGTTGTAACTCTATTAGTATTATTATCCTTTTTATTTCATTCATTATTGCCTTCTCTGACACCATTAAAGCAACACTAATATATATTCTGGCAGGAAGTGTTCTACTTTACATTGTGAACTTGATTAGGATTGTTATATTATCTATAGGATTGTATCATTATCCTTGGCGACGCGATATTTTGCACACCATTATTTTTCCACTAATTATTTACGGCATGGTGTTTTTATTGTGGATGCTTTGGGTAAGACGATACGCTAAAATTCATAAACAAAATGAGTAAAACGGTTCGAATCATAACGCTAATCATACTGTTTGGACTATTAGTTCTCATTCGGTTTTTTGAAGATGTTTTGTTTTACGATCCTTACTTGTTGTTTTTTGAAAATGACTATTTGTATATCGATTCACCAAGACGTGAAACTCTAAAACTTGTGCTGTTTACCACTTTGAGATTTGTATTAAATTCAGGCATATCGCTCGGAATTTTATTCTTTATCTTTAGAGACAAAAGCGTGATTAAATTTGCAGGTTTGATCTATGTAGTTGCATATATCTTTTTGCTAGCTGCATTTTTATACTTTGTTATTAATCCAAGAAAAGAAGATTATTATCTGTTCTTTAATATCAGAAGATTTTTAATTCAACCTTTAATATTAGTGGTTTTACTTCCAGCTTTTTATTACAGTAAAATAAGGCGTTAGTGTTAATAGATTGACAAAAAATCCATGCTTATTTTAAGTTTTCGTACCTTTGCATCGTGATAAAACAGATTTTACATAAAATATTTTCAGTAAGTCTTGCACTCATTGTGTTGTGTTCAACAGTATCATTTACTATTGAAAAACACTTTTGTGGTGACACACTAGTTGATGTGTCAGTGTTTGCTGAGGCAAATAAATGTAAAATGGAAGCTTTAGAAACGGAGCTTGAAACCATCACAAAAGCGCCATGTTGTAAAGACAAAATAGATGTAGTTAAAGGTCAAGATGAGTTAATTGTAAAAACAATTGATGATTTAGATGTTAACCAACAACTATTTGTTGCAACATATACGTATTCATACTTAAACCTTTTTGAAGGGTTGCCAGAGTTGGTAATTCCTCATAAAAATTATTCTCCTCCAATCTTGGTCATAGACATACAAGTACTTGACCAGGTGTTTTTAATCTGATTGTTTTTTATAGTACGTTATCTTAATTGTTTTAAGGTAATACCTCATGCATTACCACGAGTAATGTCAATCACTCAAATCATAACAATTTAAAAACACATACTTTGAAACATATATTATACATATTGCTTTTAATGCCAACTTTAATGTTTTCGCAAAGCGAATTAAAAGGCATGATTATGGAAGCAAACGAAAATAATGAGCATATACCATTGCCTGGAGCAAATGTGTATTGGCTGAATACAACTGTTGGAGCATCAACAGATATAGATGGGATGTTCACTATTCCATACAATAAAGACTATAAGAAATTGGTCATTAGTTATGTTGGTTTCACAACTGACACCTTAGATATAACTGAACCCAAAATGGTGCAACATTGGTTAAAACCAGTGTCAAATCTTGATGAGGTTGTTTTAAAAGGTAGACGCAAACCAACTGCAACTTCTTATTTAGAGTCTCAGAATATTATTAACATTAGTAGTGCAGAATTACTTAAAGCTGCTTGCTGTAATTTGTCTGAAAGTTTTGAAACCAACCCTTCCATTGATGTCAATTTTGCTGATGCTGTTTCAGGAACACGTCAAATAAAAATGTTGGGTTTAACAAGTCCTTACATATTAATTGCAACAGAAAACATACCTTCCATTCGTGGTGCATCACAAGCTTATGGATTGAGCTTTATTCCTGGGACTTGGGTTGAAAGTATTCAAATTACAAAAGGCGCTGGAAGTGTCATTAATGGTTATGAAAGCATTGCTGGACAAATCAATGCTGAATTACAAAAACCCACTACAGACGATAGATTATTTGTAAACGCTTATGCTGCAGCAAATGGAAGATATGAGTTAAACACACATATAAACACTGAAATTAATAACAAATGGAGTACAGGTTTATATGTGCATGGTAACTTAAGAAATATGAAATTTGACAACAATGACGATACCTTTTTAGATATGCCATTGCAAAAGCAAATTAATGTTATGAATCGTTGGCAATATACTGATACCGAAAAAGGTTTCGTTAGTTTTTTAAATGTGAGGTACCTAAATGATGAAAAACAAACAGGTCAAGTTGATTTTGATCCTGACGCAGATAAGTTGACAACCAATGCTTGGGGAAGTGAGATTGACACACAAAGGTTTGAAATATCAGGAAAAATGGGTTACGTAAACCCTGAAATTCCATGGCAAAGTTTAGGATTGCAGTTTGCATTTAGCAATCACGAGCAGCAATCTTATTTCGGTTTGAATGAGTTTAACATTAAGCACAACAGCATATATTCTAATGTGATTTATAACTCAATTATTGGCGATTCTAGACATAAAATAAAAACTGGTTTGTCTTTCACGTATGATCATTATGATGAGTATGTCGTAAATACAGATTTTGAGCGTTCTGAGCGTTCCTTTGGTGCTTTTGTTGAATACAATTTTGATAATATTGAAAACTTGAATTTAACAGCAGGATTAAGGTTTGATACTCACAATTTATTGGGCGAATTTGTTACTCCGAGACTTCATGTGCGATACACACCTTGGGAGCGCTCTGCATTGAGAGGTTCATTTGGTAGAGGTATTAGAAGCGCAAATATATTTGCTGAAAATCAAAATTTATTTGCCTCGTCAAGAACCTTTAATATCTTAGATTCAGGAGGTCTTATTTATGGATTAGATCCAGAAATTGCTTGGAATTATGGAGTTTCTTTTTTACAAGGATTTAATTTGTTTGGCAGAAAAGCTGATGTTACTTTAGATTATTATAGAACAGATTTTGAAAATCAGATTGTAGTTGATTTAGAAAATCCTCTTGAAGTAAATTTTTATAATTTAGATGGAAGCAGTTATGCAAATAGTTTTCAAGTTGAAATGAGTTATAATGTATTTGAAAACTTTGATATCAAATCAGCTTATAAATTCTATGATGTAAAAACACAATATAATTCTGGTAAGTTAGAAAAGCCATTAACGCCAAAGCATCGTGTTTTTGCCAATGCATCGTATGAAACGGAGCAAAAAGAAAATGGTTCACAATGGAAGTTTGACACAACATTTAATTGGATTGGTGAGCAGCGATTCTCATCAACTGCAACTAGCCCAGTTCAATTTCAATTACCAGATTATACACCGACACTATCAACTTTGAATGCTCAAATTACAAAAGTATTTTCTGATAAATTTGAAGTATATTTAGGAGGTGAAAATATAACGAATGTAAAACAAGATAATCCTATAGTAAGCGCAGACAATCCGTTTGGCTCAAATTTTGATTCAACTTTTGTCTATGGCCCAATTTTTGGAAGCATGTATTACGCAGGTTTAAGATTTAAAATAAAATAACATGAAAAAGATAATGATTTTAGGATTGCTGTTAATTGGAACAGTATCATTCGCACAAAATAAAAATGCAAAAGCTACTTTAGAGGTAGATGGTGTTTGTATGATGTGTAAAACAAGAATTGAAAAAGCATCTATTAAAACAAAAGGTGTTAAGATTGCCAATTGGGATGTGAAAACACATGAACTGAGTTTGGTTTTTGACGAGCGTAAAACCAGTTTAGACAAAATTAAAGAAAGTATTTTGGCGGTAGGTCACGATGTTAAAGACATTAAAGCAAAAGAAGAAGCTTATAATAATCTAGATCCATGCTGTAAATACAGAGATGAAAAAGTAGTTAAAGATCACGAAAATTAATACCAAACAAAATTTAAAAATTATGAAAAAACTAATTTTATTAGCCTGTATTTGTTTTTCATTAGCCATTGTTTCTTGTAAAGAGACAGCTAAAGAGACTGATGCAAGTGCAGAAACTGAAATGAGCCAAGAAAATGCTGTAAACAAAGCAGATATGGCTATGGCTGCTGAGTACCAATGTCCAATGGACTGCGAAGAAGGTAAAACTTATGACAAAGAGGGTACATGTCCAGTTTGTAAAATGGATTTAAAAAAGAAAGAAAGTGAAGAAGATCAATCTCATGATGAAGGTGCGCATGAAGATCACGATGAAAGTCACAACTAATAATTTATTTAAAACCGAAGCCATGAACTTCGGTTTTTTTATGCTTATTTCTTTGGCCTTTTTTGGCTGTAATTCCGAAGGGATAACAGCTGAATATATTGTAAATAAATCTATTGAAGCTCATGGAGGTTTAACAGCTTGGGAAAGACTTAAGCACCTTGAATTTGATAAAGCTACGATTTTATACAACCAAGATGGAAGTATTGAAAAAGAAATAGAACAACACCAATTATTTAGTTTAAAACCATCATTAGAAGGAGTGCTTTTATCCAAAGAACCTCTGAAAAATGATTTATACTTCCATGGAGATTCCTTCTCAAAAGTCATTAATGATTCGGTTTTTATGGTCACTGATTCTACAGAATTAGAATCTGCTAAAAACACATTTTTTGCTGCACATTATGTAATTTGCCAACCCTTTAAACTGAAGGATGAAGGTGTTGTATTAGATTATATTGGTATAGATCAACTTGAAGATAATGAGGTTTATGTTATAAATGTTAGTTACTTAACTGACACTGAAAATTCAGATAAATGGACCTATTATTTTGAGGTTAAAACACACAAATTGGTTGCCAATAAAGTGAATCACAAAGGTAATATTAGTATGATAAAAAACTTAGCATTAGATTCAAAAACCAACTTGATTTTTAACGCTCATAGAAAGAGTTATACAGTTTTAGAGGATGGAAGTTCTTATTTAAGAGCTGAGTATTTTTATAACAACTTTAAAGCACTTTTTGACCAATAAAAAAACGCTCTAATAGATTAGAGCGTTTTTTAATTTTATCTAAGTCGAATTGACATTACATCATTCCTGGCATTCCACCTCCCATTGGAGGCATCGCTGGAGTATCTTCTTTAATATCTACTAGTGCACATTCTGTTGTAAGAATCATTCCAGCAACAGATGCTGCATTTTCTAACGCAATACGAGTTACTTTTTTAGGATCAATAATTCCTGCTTTAAGCATGTCAACATAAGTTTCAGTTTTTGCGTCAAAACCAAAATCTTTTTTGCCTTCCATGACTTTAGCAACAACAACACTACCTTCGCCACCAGCATTTTCAACAATAGTACGCAAAGGAGCTTCAATTGCACGAGCTACAATTTGTATTCCAGTAACTTCGTCAAGGTTTTCGGTAGTTAGTTTGTCTAATACAGATTTTGCTCTTACTAAGGCAACACCACCACCAGCTACGATACCTTCTTCAACTGCTGCTCTAGTTGCGTGTAAGGCGTCATCAACTCTATCTTTTTTCTCCTTCATTTCAACTTCACTTGCAGCACCTACATAAAGTACCGCAACACCTCCAGCTAACTTAGCCAAACGCTCTTGAAGTTTTTCTTTGTCATAATCAGAGGTAGTCGTATCAATTTGAGCTTTAATTTGGTTGACTCTAGCTTTAATGTCAGCAGCTTTTCCTGCACCATTCACAATCGTTGTATTGTCTTTGTCTACAGTTATAG
>CAZRDG010000017.1:0-17785 GCA_964598775.1 uncultured Lacinutrix sp. | reverse complement strand
AGATTTGTAGTTAGGAGTTAATCCTACTAAACAAATCCCAAACCACCACACCACAACTCACTGAAATATTCAACGAATGCTTCGTGCCATATTGAGGAATTTCAATCACCATATCACTTTTATTAACGACCTCTTGCTGCACACCTTTTACTTCGTTACCAAAAACAATCGCATACGTTGTTTTTGGTTGAGGTGTAAAGTCGTTAAGCATCGTTGCGTTTTCGGCTTGTTCAATAGAAATGACTTTAACATTCTGAGCTTGCAATGATTTCACCACTTCAAGCGTGTCTTTAACATATTCCCAAACCACAGTGTCTGTGCTTCCCAACGCCGTTTTATGAATGTCTTTATGAGGCGGTTTTGCTGTAATACCACAGAGATAAATTTTTTCAATCAAAAATGCATCACTTGTTCTAAAGACGCTACCAATGTTATTAAGACTTCTGATATTGTCTAAAATGACAATCAAAGGCGTTTTTTTAGTGTCCTTAAATTCATCGACTGATAATCTGTCAAGTTCGCTATTATTTAGTTTCCGCATATTTATCTTCCGCGAAAGCGGAAGTCTTATTTAATTTAAAAAAATCAACACAATTGTAGATAACTTATGGTAGAACGCTTTTTAAAAACATGAAATATTAGTTACATTAGCGTTCTTGCAATCTTTGCAAAAGTAACACATAAAAATCACTTAAAATTGGCTAAAAAAGCAAAAAAAGTAACACCATTAATGCAGCAATACAATGCCATAAAGGTAAAGTATCCTGATGCCTTGTTGCTTTTTAGAGTTGGTGATTTTTATGAAACCTTTGGAAGCGATGCTGTTAAAGCATCGAAGATTTTAGACATCATTTTGACCAAACGAGGTGCTGGAAGCGACAGTGAAACTGAGTTAGCTGGATTTCCGCATCATTCCTTAAATACCTATTTGCCAAAATTGGTAAAAGCAGGATGCCGTGTTGCTATTTGTGATCAATTGGAAGATCCAAAGCTCACCAAAACGATTGTAAAGAGAGGTGTGACAGAGTTAGTTACTCCTGGAGTAGCTTTGAATGATGAGGTGTTAAGTTCTAAGTCTAATAACTTTTTGGCATCAGTGTATTTTGGAAAATATATTGGTGTCTCATTTTTAGATGTTTCCACAGGTGAATTTTTAACGTCTCAAGGAAATGCCGAGTATATTGATAAGTTACTTCAAAATTTCAATCCGAGTGAAGTGCTTATCGAAAAGCGAAAACGCAAAGAGTTTTCAGAGACCTTCGGAAATGATTTTCACACGTTCTATATGGAAGATTGGGTGTTTCAAGATGATTATGCCAATGAAACACTAAACAATCACTTTCAAACAAAGTCCTTAAAAGGTTTCGGAATTGAAGATTTATACGAAGGGATTGTGGCATCAGGTGCTATCATGCATTACTTAGGTGAAACACAACATCATAAATTGCAACATATTACCTCTATTCAGCGTATTGCAGAAGATGCTTATGTGTGGATGGATAAGTTTACGATTAGAAATCTTGAATTGTATAATTCTACAAATACCAATGCTGTAACCTTATTGGATGTGATAGACAAAACCATTTCGCCAATGGGAAGTCGTATGCTTAAGCGTTGGTTGGCGTTGCCTTTAAAAGACGTGCAGAAAATCAGACAGCGTCATGAAGTAGTTAAACACTTGTTGAATAATGAAGTGACTTTACAGAAGTTGCAACATCAGATGAAGCATGTTGGTGATATAGAGCGTTTAATTTCTAAGATTGCCACATCCAAAGTGAGTCCACGCGAAGTGATTCAATTAAAAAACTCATTAGAAGCCATTGTCCCAATAAAAGCGATTGCTAGTCAATGTGATAATGAAGCTTTAAAAATTATTGGCGAACACATTCAGTCTTGTGATATATTAAGAGAACGTATTAAGGAAACCTTGAATGAGGATGCTCCAGTTAATATCTTAAAAGGAAATACAATTTCATCTGACTTTTCTTCTGAATTAAAAGAACTACGAGAACTCGCTTTTTCTGGTAAGGATTATTTAGACAAAATGCTGGAGCGAGAGAGCGAAGCCACTGGTATCACGTCTTTAAAAATAGCCTCCAATAATGTGTTTGGGTATTACATTGAAGTTAGAAACACACATAAAGATAAAGTTCCAGATACTTGGATTCGTAAGCAAACCTTAGTTAATGCAGAGCGTTATATCACCGAAGAACTTAAAGAATACGAATCAAAAATCCTAGGAGCCGAAGAGCGCATATTAGCGATAGAACAACAATTATTTTCTGAGCTAGTCGCTTGGATGAATAGTTATATAAAACCTGTACAACAAAATGCGGCTCTAATTGGTCGTTTAGATTGCTTGTGTGGTTTTGCGCAATTGGCAAAAGACAACAGTTATCACTATCCTGATATTGACGATTCATTTGATTTAGATATAAAAAATGGTCGTCATCCAGTTATTGAAAAGCAATTACCCATTGGTGAGCCTTATATTGCTAACGATGTTTTTTTAGATAGAACGTCTCAACAAATCATCATGATTACTGGACCAAACATGTCTGGTAAGTCGGCTATTTTACGTCAAACAGCATTAATAGTACTATTAGCTCAAATAGGAAGTTTTGTACCTGCAGATTCAGCAAGAATAGGTTTGGTAGATAAAATATTTACAAGGGTAGGAGCTAGTGATAATATCTCAATGGGAGAATCAACCTTTATGGTCGAAATGAACGAAACCGCTTCCATTTTGAATAACATAACAGAGCGTAGTTTGGTATTGTTAGATGAAATTGGTCGAGGTACGAGTACCTACGATGGTATTTCAATTGCTTGGGCTATTAGTGAATATTTACACGAGCATCCTAGTAAAGCAAAAACCTTATTTGCCACTCATTATCACGAGCTGAATGAAATGACCGAAACCTTTGCACGCATCAAAAACTACAACGTCTCCATTAAAGAGTTAAAGGACAATGTCTTGTTTTTAAGAAAATTGGTCGAAGGAGGAAGTCAGCACAGTTTTGGTATTCATGTGGCAAAAATGGCAGGAATGCCACAACAAGTAATACATAGAGCAAATAAAATATTAAAACAGCTAGAAAAATCACATTCAAGTGAGGAGCTAACAGATAAAGTTAAATCGCTTAATGATGAAATGCAGTTAAGCTTTTTTAATTTGGATGATCCTCTTTTAGAGGAGATTAAAGATGAAATTTTGCATATTGATATCAATACCTTAACACCTGTCGAAGCTCTAATGAAGCTTAATGAAATAAAGCGAATGCTTCAAAAGAAGAAAAGAGCATAAAAATTATAAAAAAGCCTTTGGTATTATTAGAATTGTTTTAAATTTGCATCCGCAATCAAGAGATTGTACGTTCATTAATAACTGCGAAAGTAGCTCAGGGGTAGAGCATCACCTTGCCAAGGTGAGGGTCGCGGGTTCAAATCCCGTCTTTCGCTCTATATTCCTAAAAATATACCAAGATGCTGAAGTGGTGGAATTGGTAGACACGTTGGACTTAAAATCCAATGAACATTAGTTCGTGCGGGTTCAAGTCCCGCCTTCAGTACTTAGAAAATCCGTAACAACTTATTAATTAAGATGTTGCGGATTTCTTGTTTTGAATCATAGCAACCAATTGACAACTAATTTTAAAATCTAATTTTGATATTAACAAGTCATAGATAAATTGCACTTGTTTAGAACAGATGACAATTGGAGTTTCGTCAACCTTTTTTTTGAATTTTTAGTTTCTAATTATTAAAGCCTATCAGCTGAAGTTTTTAACTCTTTTTGCCATAAAAGGTGTCCGATTGAGAGAAAACTAACCATGTAAACTAACAAAAAAGCTAATGCTAAACTTCCAAACTCAAATATAAATGCAATTATTATAAATGTAATAATACCACCAAGCCAATGGATCAAGTTAATTTTAGTTATTATAACATTTGTTTCTGTTTTATCTCTCAAAAGAGATTCACGTAATTTTATCATAACTGCAATAGTAGGTATTGAAGTAATAAGACTTACTATAATAGTTATTACAATAAATGGAATTATAATAGATATTGTAGACATTAACTGGTATTCCATTTTTATAAGTATTATTGGAATACTCAAAACAGTCGCTAATAGACTTCCTAATAAAACAGTCTTAAACCAAACAATTATATATTTTTTTACTTTCATTATTTCCTAATGAGTTTTATCTTCTAATGATAGCTTATTGAAGTGGTATAGGTTTATTTATCTATTTTTAAGATAGTAAATAAAAATATGCAATAAATAAAACTGCAATTAAGACTACCATAAGCGTGTAACTTAATATTAAATCAATTATTAGCTTATAATTTTCCCTTTTTCGGTTTTTTAATTTTTTTACTACGGTATAAATAATAGCAAATGGAATTGCAAGAACCAGAGCATAAATAACCGAATAGATTTCAACTATTTGATTTAGTTTCATGGGTTGTGCTTTTAATTCAATTAATCCTTATTAATGAGCTGCATTGGTAATATCATTTAAAGCTCATTATTTATAACCAAAATTACCATATAGGCCTAATATTAAAAATGATATTAGTCATTTACCATTCATTGTAACTAAATAGTATATAGACAATACTTAATTCTTAGTAGTCGATAAAACGTTTAATAATAGTGCTTAAAACTCAATTATAAACAATGAATGATGGGTAATTTAAAGTATTATTGAATTGAATAAAAATGCTTCTTATTTAATTAATAAGCATTTGTAAAACCAATAATGTGCTTATCTTATAATTACAACTGCTATTAACTACTGAAAGTCTTTATTAAAAGATGAGCATTTTTTTTATATCTACCCTCTTATTGGTTTTATGTGTATATTTAAAAGTCAATAATTTTAGCTTAAATTGTTGTCGTTTATTTATTAATTTAATTCACTAACCATGAAAACCAACCTTAAAAAAAAGTTAGTCTGGGTTTTTGCGTTTGCAATTTTAGGCTTTTCTAACCTTGGCTATTCCCAAAAAAAGTATTCAAAAAAACAAATTGAAAATCTTAAAGCGGAAGTAGAGCAAATTGTTGAATCGAACAAAAAACAAGCACAAATAATGGTCGATAAGATTTTTAGTTTTGCTGAACTTGGCTTTCAAGAATACGAATCCACAAAGTATTTAACAGGAATTTTAAAGGAAAATGGTTTTACTATTGAAAATGGTATTTCTGGCATCACAACAGCGTGGTTTGCTACATGGAAAAATGGAGATGGTCCAACAATTGCTTTGGGAAGTGACGTAGATTGTATACCAAAAGCATCACAACATCCAGGAGTTGCCTATCATAAACCCATTGTTGATGGTGCACCAGGACATGGAGAAGGACATAATTCAGGCATTCCTTTAAATATAACTGCTGCATTAGCTGTTAAACAAATAATGGAACGAGAAAATATTCAAGGCACATTAATTTTATGGCCAGGAATTGCTGAAGAACTAGTTGCTGCTAAAGCTTGGTATGTTCGTGATGGCTTATTTAAAGATATCGATATGTGTATTTTCACACATGTTAGTAGCAATTTAGGTGTGTCTTGGGGACCAACAAGAGGTACTGGACTTATTTCTGTTGAGTATTCTTTTGAAGGTGAAGCTGCACATTCAGCTGGTTCACCTTGGCGTGGGCGAAGTGCTCTGGATGCAGCAGAGCTTATGAACGTTGGCTGGAACTATAAAAGAGAGCATTTGCATCCTTTAAAGCGCTCACACTCTATTTTTACAGATGCTGGAGATCAACCCAACGTAGTGCCATCTAAAGCTTCCATTTGGTATTATTTTAGAGATATAACTTATGAAGGTATTATGGAAATGTATGCTGAAGCTAATGATGTAGCAAAAGGCGCAGCTTTAATGACAGGCACAACCATGACTTCTAAAATTCTAGGAACTGCTTGGCCTAGACACTATAATAAAACCATTGCTGAAACCATGTATGAAAACATTAAGCAAGTTGGTTTGCCAGAATGGTCTGAAGATGATCAAACTTTGGCAAAAGCAGTTCAAACAGAAGTAAATTCAAATGAAATTAAAGGGTTGAATACAGAATTATCACCTTTAGGATTGCCAGTTAAAGTTCCTGTAAGTGGAGGTTCTGATGATATTGGAGATATATCATGGACAGTTCCGACAGTGACTATGGGTTTTCCTTCAAATATTCCAGGATTACAAGGTCATCACTGGAGCAATGCCATTGCTATGGCTACACCAATAGCACATAAAGGTGTCACTGCAGGAGCAAAAGTAGAAGCCATGACCATATTAGATTTTTTATTAAAACCAGAACTATTGGATCAAGCTTGGGATTATTTTAATAATGAACAGAGTAAAGAAACTAAATACCAACCAATGCTAGGAGCTGATGATATGCCACCAAGCTATTTAAATAAAGACAAACAAGAACAGTTTAGACCTCTTTTAGAGAAGTTTTATTACGATGAAACTAAGTATGATAGTTATTTAGAGCAATTAGGAATAAAATACCCAACCCTTAAAAAAGATTAGTCATAAAAAAAGCTCTAGAATTTCTAGAGCTTTTTTTTTAATTCAAAACAGTAATTATTGTCCAGAAACCGAATCAACAACTTCTTCTACAGCTTCTTCCATGTCTTCCATAGTTTCTTCTGCATCCTCTATTACTTCTTCTGCATCATCCATAGTTTCTTCCATTGTAGCTTCTATTTCAGCTTCAGTAGTCTCTTCTTTTTTCTCTCTGCAAGAAGTAAATGTTAAAGATAAAGCTAGAACAATTACTGTACTTAAGATTAATTTTTTCATTTTAGTGTCTTTTTAGTGTTAAAATTGCATACAAATGTATATTTAAATTTTTTTACAATTATCATTTGCAGTTAATTATTTCTATTTACGTTTAAAACTTGGATTTGGATGTTTCACAAATAAAAAAGTCTTACAATATGTAAGACTTTTTTATAAATATTTAAAATTGATTATTTTTTCTGATAGGATGCTAAACCACCTTTTTCACTATCAACATGAATGCTGTAGTTAGAACTTCCTTTTACAATCCAACGCACTTTAACAATATCATTTCCAGGAATATTTTTTACTTCCAGTTTCTCTGGATTATTTTTTTGTTCTTGAGTTACTCCAAAATCTTCATCAGTAACTAGCATACCGCTAACAACATTTGCTCCTTTAATACTTATATAGTCAGGTCTTGTGATGTTGTATTTTAAGTCTTGACTAGCATGAGTAGGAATTAATCGATCGTTTTTAATGTAAGCTGTAACTTCTGTTAAGCCTCCACCTAAAGATTTTTCTTTTACATTATTAACAGAAAGCATTGGCATGTGAAATGCATGATAAAAAGTGAATGCCATATTACGATGCAATTCTTCTTCAAGCATAAAACCAGGTGTTGCACGACCAATGTTTTTTCTAAAACCACCTATTTCTATCTCACCATAAGTTGGATGATTGTACGTTTTCCAATCAGTAAATGCATCTCCCATTAACAGATCTCTTTCAAACTCATACATTTGGTCACGATTATTATTTTCTGTTTTGTAATAAGCAAAGGAGCTGAAAATTTCATTGGTGAAGGTGTAAATACCTCTGCTACCATAAAACCAATCAAGCTCACCACCAAACACTGAATACAAATCTTTATATACAGTCAGATATCTATAACCAGGAAGCATTCTTTCACCTTTTTTTCCAATAGCATCATATATGGCAATATCTGCTCTATTGTATGTTGAAAGATCTTCCTCAGCACCTGGTCCTCTTAATATCATTCCTCCCGAATTATGAAAACTTTGAGCTCCTGCTATGTTTGGGCGGCTTAACACAAAATCTGCAACAGCTCTTGTTTCTGGAGCTGAAAAAGGATACTTGTAAGCACCGCGTTGAATGTAATCTGGTTGCCACTTCCAAGCCCAGTCTCTATTTGGATCATAGTAACCTGGTCTGTCTTCGTTAACTTCTCCATCACCATCATTATCTATACCTTCAGAACCCAAATACTCATAACGCTGCGCTGTAACAACATCATCAGGTCCTATTTCAATCATCATTCTTGGGTCTTTTGGATCTACAATCATATTACCATTTGGATTTTTACGTCGCATTGTGGTTACTGAACCGTCACCATCTAAATCTTCAAGTCCATCTTCATCAAACAAACCATCACGATCATCATCCATAGGAATCATACCTGCTCTCGGACTACTTCCAGTGTTGGCTTCTTTCATGTAATTATTTCTTGCATCTGGATTAATTGTTGGTACAATGTAAAAAATACGATCGTTAAGCATATTTGTAATATAATCGATATCGCCAAAATTTTCAGTGAGATACCAAGCTGTATAAGTACAAATTTCAGCGCCTTGAATTTCGTTAGAGTGAATGTTGCCATCAACATAAAATCCAGGCTTTCTATCAGCGTCACCAACTTTATAATTGGTAATGGCCATCATCCAAATATCTCTTCCTTCAGTGGATTTACCAATAGATTTTCTTTTCACTAAATCAGGATAGGCATCAGCCATTTTTTTACTTAATGCTGCTAATCCTTCAGCGGTATAATATTTATTGAAAGAAATTTGAACTTTTGGATTGTGAGGTGAGCCTGCAGCTCTGAAAATCTCGTCGTTTTTCTGGGCAAGTACTGCTAACGGAAACATAAGTGAAAGCAATACGAAGTGTAATATATATTTATGTGATTTCATCTCTTCTTAGTTTAAGTTTATTGTTGCATTACTTGTTCCTGTGTGCGCAGCTCCTGCTTTAATACTTACAGAACCTTTACCTTTTATTAGCCAAGTAAGTTCTTCAGAGCTATCACCATCTATACTATCTATGAGTTGAGTTTTTCTACCAGAAATTATTTCTTGGTTTGAGTTCAAGTTGAGATCTACCTTTATTCTGCGGAGCCATCGTGAGCGCTTACCCATTTCGGTATGCGTAGGTAAAAAGCCTTTATTGTATACATTGACTGTGATTCGAGTTAAGTTATTGTCTACATTTTCTGTTGTAATATTTTCAATAGTGATGTTTGGTTGCAGTTTGGTAACTTCAAGTACAAAATCTGTATGTTTTTTACTGATGTCATCAACCATATGATAAGGAGGATTGGTCATTTTATAAGGTGCAATGCCTCCAACTTCGACTTTTTTATTTGGAAAATCAGGATGATTTACTTCTTTCCAGTCAACAAAATAGTCAGTAAAGTTTTCCTGTTCAGCCCATTGTAAAAAGTTGGCTTTAGGGTTCTTTTTAGCCTTTACAGTAGAGTCACCTTCAAATTTTGGTGGCCACCAACCTGGAGTACCCAAGGCTAATTTTCCAAAGTGAAAATAAGACCATTCAAAAAACCCACCACCTTCTTCATCTATTGATGGAGCATCTTTTGTGCCTGTTATTTTTGAATATTTTTTAGATAGAAACTCATTAAGTGAAGCATCATCCTTTAAAATACTTGTGACCACTCTTTTATTGGCATTTGGTGCACTGTACTTTAGTGGATTAGATAAGTTGTTTGATGGCCCTAAAGTTAAGATGGCATAAATGTTCCATTGTTCATACAAGAAATCTAAGAGTGCACGATGTTCTTTTTCTGACACAGCATGTTCTCCAGCTCCAGGAGTGAAATATGGATAATTATAAGTAAGGTTTTTATTAAAGTGAATACCACCTTTTCCGTCTTCATTGTATTTTCCGTCTTTATCATTATCAATTCCTTCGCTAAAGACTTTGTAGGCACCTAATTCACCTTCTTTGGAATCAGCTTTCACCATAATTCTATCGTCTTCTTTTAATTTTACATAGTTCCCTGTAACATCTTCAACTCTAATTAAAGTGATTAAGCCATCCTTATTTAAATCCTCAAAAGGATCTTCGTTTAATTTTCCATCTCTATCATCGTCAGTGTCTTTTGCATTGCCTTGTGCTTCATACTTTAACGAAGAAAAATATTGCTCTGTGGCATTTGGACTCATATTCGGAAAAATGTAAAACGTTGTATGTTCTAAAATTTCGGAATGATTTTCAAGAATGTTATTGGCAATGTTAACTGCCATTTCTGAGCTTAACAGTAAGTTACCTTCGACACCGCCAACAATGGCAATGGCTGGATTGTTTTCTGGTTGTCCTTTAAATAAAGTTAATGCCCAAATATCATGACCACCAACTGTTTTTGTTAGGGATTGTAATTTGGTATTCGATACATGTTTGCTTTGCATTTGTTTGAGCGCATTGGATATCTCGGTATTATTCCTGTAATCTGACTGAGCAAATACATTTATGGAAACAAGACACATACTTATCCAAATTAATTTGAATAATGGTTGGTTGGTTTTTAACATAATGTGCGTGAATTTAGTTTGTGATTCTGAATGAAATCCCTTTAGTAAGGATGTGTAACAAACCTATTTGTTATTTGTATATAATCCAAAAAAATCGAAGGCTTTAACTTTTGTTTAAGTAAGTCATAATCTTAGTTACAGCGCCTTGATTTTCTTTAATGTAGGCTGAATTTTGCATCCCTGATTTAATTCTTAAATCTTTGTTTCTTAATAAATCGCTAAGCACTGTGTTTAATTCATTTTGATTTGAAATATTAAACATTCCTTGTTTCCCAATCATTGCTGAAGCTTCGGGAAATTTTTTATAGTTATTTCCAATGATTATCGGAACACCAAAAACAGCAGCTTCCAATGTATTATGTAATCCACTTGTGCCTAAACCACCACCAACGTAGGCAATATCAGCATAACTATAAATTTTAGAAAGTATGCCAATAGTATCAATTATGAATACTTTGGCCTGCTGTAGCTCTGAAGTGTCTTTTTCAGAGAATAGAATAGTGCTTTTTTTCAACTTCGTTTTTAAGTTAGAAATTTGAGCACTTTTAATATTGTGAGGTGCAATAATATATTTGGTGTCAGATGAGTCTTCATTAATAAAATTGATGAATAAAGTTTCGTCGTCAGGCCATGAACTTCCTACAACCACGCAAAGGTGATCTTGTTTAAAAATTTCTATAAAGTTTAATGTGTTGTCAATGGTAAGTTGATTTGAAACCCTATCAAACCTTGTATCTCCAGATATAGTAACATCATTATAACCAATAGTGTTCAGCAATTGTTTAGAGGCTTCATTCTGAACAAAAATGTGATTAAAGGCGAACAACGCTATTTGCATCCATTGCCCTGAAGGCTTAAAGAAGTTTTGATTTTTTCTAAATAGAGCAGAAATTAGTATCGCTTTAATTTCACGTTTTTTGACTTCCAATAAATAATTAGGCCATATTTCATATTTCACAAAAATTACTAGCTCAGGATTAACAATGTCAAGAAATCGCTTAGAATTTGAACTGGTGTCTAAGGGTAAATACACAACCACATCAGCAATTGGAGTGTTTTTTTTAACCTCATAACCGGAAGGCGAAAAAAAGGTGAGCACAACTTTATGTTTAGGGTGCATTGTTTTGACGTGCTCAAAAACAGGCAGACCTTGCTCATATTCACCTAAAGACGCACAATGAAACCAAAGCGTCTTATCACTGTCTAACAATTTTGATTCTAACAAACCAAAGCTTGCTTTTCTGCCTTTTACGCCAAGTTTCAATTTTTCATTAAATAAACCAATGATGTTTAAGTGAAATCCTGCAATATGTGTTAAAATGTTATAGAAATGTTTCAATGAAAAAAGTTTAAAGCTAAAATACATTGTTTCTTTTAATTGATTGGATTTACTACACGGATTTTCGTATTTTCGCTATCTGCAAATGGGAAACTATTTCGATTTAACAATCAAAATTTTCGGATGAAAAAAATACAAATGGTTGACCTCAAAGGTCAATATGAAGCTATCAAAGAAACCATTGATGCCTCAGTGATAGAAGTTATTGAATCTACTGCATTTATTAATGGACCAAAAGTTCATGAATTTCAAAAGAATTTAGAAAACTACCTCGATGTAAAGCATGTAATTCCATGTGCTAATGGAACTGATGCCTTGCAAATTGCTATGATGGGCTTGGGTTTAAAGCCAGGAGATGAAGTTATTACCGCGGATTTCACTTTTGCAGCAACTGTTGAAGTTATAGCTTTGTTAGGCTTAACACCAGTTTTAGTTGACGTTGAACCAGATACATTTAATATTGACATAGAAGCGATAAAAAAGGCGATTACTCCAAATACAAAAGCCATTGTGCCTGTGCACTTGTTTGGTCTGTGTGCTAATATGGATGCGATTATGGATATTGCGAATGAGCATAATTTGTTTGTAATTGAAGACAATGCACAAGCTATTGGAGCAAGTTACACCTCAAACAATGGTAAAAAACATAAAGCTGGAACTATTGGTCATGTAGCTTCAACCTCATTTTTCCCATCAAAAAACTTAGGTTGTTATGGTGATGGTGGAGCGATTTTTACAAATGATGATAAATTAGCTCACATGATAAGAGGGATTGTAAATCATGGTATGTACAGGCGATATTATCATGATGTTGTTGGTGTAAATTCAAGATTGGATTCTATTCAAGCTGTTATTCTCAATACAAAACTAGGTCATTTAGATGCATATAATAAAGCAAGGCAAAATGCGGCCAGAAAATATAATGAGGCGTTTAATGGTCAGGAACATATTGTAACTCCTTTTACAAAATCTGGTTGTGATGGTATTTGTTCAAATTGTGACTGTCATGTATTTCATCAATACACATTAAAAATAACTAACGGAAAAAGAGATGCTTTAGTAGAGCATTTAAATAGTTTAGACATTCCTTGTGGTGTATATTATCCAGTGCCTTTGCACTTGCAAGAAGCTTATAAAGACTCACGCTATAATGAATCAAATTTTCAAGTCACTAATCAATTGATTAAGGAGGTTATTTCATTGCCAATGCATACTGAACTTGATGATGAGCAAATCGCCTTTATTACGACTAAAGTAAAAGAATTCGTAAATGGGTAAAATATTAGTAACAGGTGGTCTAGGCTTTATAGGTTCGCATACCGTTGTTGAACTTCAAAATAATGGTTTTGATGTGGTGATTATTGATGATTTGTCCAACTCATCAATTGATATATTAGATCGAATTACCACAATAACTGGCAAAAAACCACAATTTGAACAGCTTGATTTAAAGGAAAAGAATAAGGTTTCAGCCTTTTTTAAAAATCATAATGACATAAAAGGCATCATACATTTTGCGGCAAGCAAGGCAGTTGGAGAAAGTGTAGACAATCCGTTAATGTATTATGAAAACAATATAAATACTTTAATTTATGTTTTACAAGCACTAAAAAAATTAAAACATTCAAACTTCATTTTCAGTTCGTCTTGTACTGTGTATGGTCAGGCTGATGAATTGCCAATTACAGAAAATGCACCTGTTAAAAAAGCTGAATCACCTTACGGAAACACAAAACAAATAGGGGAAGAAATTATTAGTGATACTTGCAAAGTGAATCCTAATCTAAAGTCTATTGCACTGCGATACTTTAATCCTATTGGTGCTCATGATAGCGCAAATATTGGAGAGCTGCCAATTGGAGTGCCGCAAAATTTAGTGCCATTTATTACACAAACAGCAATTGGACTAAGAGAGCAGTTATCTGTATTTGGAAACGATTATCCAACACCTGATGGCACTTGTATTAGAGATTATATTCATGTTGTTGATTTAGCTAAAGCTCATGTTGTAGCTTTAGAACGTTTATTGGAAAACAAGAATGTTTCTAACTATGAAACTTTTAATTTAGGTACTGGAACAGGAAGTTCTGTTTTAGAAGTCATCCAATCCTTTGAGCGTGTTACAGGTCAAAAACTAAACTACAAAATAGCTGAAAGAAGAGCTGGAGATGTAATAGCTGCTTACGCAGACACTTCAAAAGCAAACAATGAATTAGGTTGGAAAGCACAGCTTAGCCTAGATGACGCCGTGAAATCTGCTTGGAAATGGGAGCAAAACATTCGAAAAAATGTCTAAATTAGAAGCCTAATAACATTAACTTCTAACCCACTTAAAAAATGAAAAAAACTATTTTTCTAATAGTTGTTTTGCTTTCTTGTAGCATTGCAGCTCAAAACACGTATTTACATTGCGGAAAACTTATCGATACAAATTCTGGTGAGGTACTAACCAATAAAACCATTGTTGTAACTGGAAATAAAATAACAGCCATTCAAGATGGATTTGCAAGCACAAAGAGAGCTGACGATATTATTATTGACTTAAAAGATAAAACTGTCATGCCTGGATTTATTGATATGCATGTTCATATTGAAGGTGAAACGAGTCCAACGCAATATCTTGATGCATTTATTAAAAATGATACTGATGTTGCTTACGATGCTGCAGAAATTGCTCATCGTACTTTATTAGCTGGATTTACAACAGTTAGAGATTTAGGAGGAAGTGGCGTTAACGTTGCTTTGCGTAATGCGATAAATAAAGGTAAAGTTCCAGGTTCTAGAATTTTTACAGTTGAAAAAGCGATTGGAACAACTGGTGGTCATGCAGACCCAACCAATGGAATGCGTCGTGATATGATGGGTGATCCTGGACCTGATGAAGGTGTTATTAATAGTCCTGACGATGCTAGAAAAGCCGTGAGGCAACGTTATAAAAATGGAGCAGATTTAATAAAAATCACTGCAACAGGTGGTGTATTGAGTGTTAGCAAAAATGGAGTTAATCCTCAATTTACGCAAGAAGAAGTTGATGAAATTGTTAAAACAGCTAATGAATATGGAATGAGTGTCGCTGCTCATGCTCACGGTGTTGAAGGTATGAGGCGCGCAATAAAAGCTGGAGTGCAAACCATCGAACATGGTTCGTTAATGGATTTGGAGACCGCTCAACTTATGAAGAAATACGGCACCTATTTAGTGCCTACACTATCTGCAGGTCGTTATGTTGCTGGTAAAGCAGATGTGCCTAATTACTATCCTGAGATTATTGTTCCTAAAATTAAATTGATAGACGCTCAACTTAAAAAGACATTTGCAATGGTTCAAAAGGAAGGTGTCAATATCGCTTTTGGTACTGATGCTGGCGTTTTTCCTCATGGAGAAAATGCTAAGGAATTTGGTTATATGGTCGAAACAGGTTGGTCTCCAATGTTCTCGATTCAGTCAGCTACGATTATTAATGCTAAATTGCTGGATATGGAAAATGATTTAGGACAATTGCAACCTGGTTTTATTGCTGATATTGTGGCCACAAACGAAGACCCTACAAAAAACATTAAGACCACCGAAAATGTTGTGTTTGTTATGAAAGAGGGCAAAATATACAAACAATAACAAAATTTCAATTCAGTATTTGTCAATGATTTTCGCTCATAGTTGTCATATTGATAACGATATGTTCATGTTTTTAGAGATACCTTAATTAACATATTGATTAACAATGATTTAATACTATAAACTTGGAATTGGTTCTTATCATGCGTTCCTTTGTGGCTAATGATAAATGGATCACAATGAAATTGATTAGTATTAAAAGAGAAACAAAACTCGAAGACAGATTTACGCCTCAAATGGGTTTATTGCACGCAAAGGTGACTTACATTAAAAAGCAATTTTTAAGTATTCCTTTTAAAACACTTCATAAATATAGAGAAACCTATTATGGTGAAGTGAAAGATTGTGAAGATTGCGTTTTAGCTAAATAACAAAAAAGCCTCTAGATTATCTAGAGGCTTTTTTTTATTCCTTTATATTTTCTTTTTTTCGATATAAAAAACTTGCAACTAAAATCGTTATCATTCCTGTAGTTACAGAAACATCAGCAATGTTGAAGATACCTGTTCTTAGTTTTCCGCCAAGATCTATATGAAGAAAATCGGTTACAGAACCATAAGCAAATCGATCAACCACATTAGCTATTCCACCACCAATAATAAAGCAAAACCCAATAAGAGACATTTTATCAATAGCCTTGTCTCTAATAATATGAATCACAACCAGTCCTAATACAATCACTGGAAGCACAAGTAATAAAATGGTTCTCCAAGGCTCAGATAAATCACTTCCCATTCCTAAAAAAGCACCAGTATTTTCAACATTATGCAAGGTAAATATGTCACCAATGATAGATGCTTCTGAATATGGTTCAACAGTAGCTCTTACCCAAATTTTTGAAATTTGATCGATAGCAATGTTAAAAATAATGAGTAGGCTGATAAAGGCAGTACGAGATAATTTCATTAAGGTTCTGTTTGCAATGTTGCTGAAGACGTTTCGGCTTCAGAATTTATTTTTTTAACCAAGCCTTGTAATACTTTTCCTGGACCAACTTCGGTAAAATGAGTAGCGCCATCAGCAATCATTTGTTTTACAGATTGCGTCCAACGAACAGGAGCGGTTAATTGTGAAATTAAATTGGCTTTAATTTCATTTTCATCAGTTATAGCACTTGCGGTAACATTCTGATAAATCGGGCAATTTGGTTTGCTAAACGTAGTATTTTCAATAGCTGCAGCCAATTCTTCTCTTGCTGGTTCCATCATAGGTGAGTGAAACGCTCCACCAACTGGCAACACCAAAGCACGTCTTGCACCTTCGGCTTTTAAGGCCTCACAAGCAGCATTTACTGCTTCAACTTCACCAGAAATGACTAATTGACCAGGACAATTATAATTTGCAGCAACAACAACACCATCAGTTGTCGCACATATTTTTTCAACCACATCATCATCCAATCCTAAAACGGCAGCCATAGTACTTGGCTGAATTTCGCAGGCTTTTTGCATAGCCAAAGCACGTTGAGAAACCAAACGCAAACCATCTTCAAAAGTTAATGCTCCAGCAGCAACTAATGCAGAAAATTCGCCTAATGAATGACCAGCAACCATATCTGGTTTAAAACTGTCGCCTAAGGTTTTTGCCAAAATAACCGAATGCAAAAAAATGGCAGGTTGGGTCACCTTAGTTTCTTTTAAATCTTCAGCGGAACCTTCAAACATAATGTCTGTGATTGGAAACCCTAAAATCTGGTTAGCTTTTTCAAAAAGGTCTTGTGCCAATGGCGAGTTTTCATATAAGTCTAATCCCATTCCTTTGAATTGAGCTCCTTGACCTGGAAAAATATATGCGTTCATATGTTTTATTTAAGTTGCAAAAATAGTAATAATATTAAACTTATAATCCATTTGTAGCAGCTTCTGCACAGCGTTCGCCATCCATAGCAGCAGAAACAATGCCTCCAGCATAACCACCACCTTCACCACAAGGAAATAAGTTGTGTATCTCTGGATGCTGCAGGTTTTCGTTTCTTGGAATATTTACTGGCGAAGAGGTTCTGGATTCTACACCAATCACATTGGCTTCAGAAGTGTAGTATCCTCTCATTTTTTGACCAAAGGCTTCAAAACCTTTTCGCAATCTGCTACCAATTAATTTAGGTAATAATGAATGTAATGGTGCCGACAATAATCCTGGTTGATATGATGTCGGATTTAAATCTTTCGACAGATTGCCTTCAACAAAATCAGTTAATCGTTGTGCTGGAGCAGTTTGTGTTCGTCCACCAGAAGTAAAGGCTAATCGCTCTAAAGTCTTTTGATATTCCAAACCTTTTAAGGCTCCAAATTGTTCGTATTTTGGGATGTCTTTATCAACATTAATTTCAACCACGATGCCTGAATTGGCAAATTCATTATTTCGTTTTGAAGGTGACATCCCATTAACGACCACTTCGCCATTGGCTGTTGCCGCAGGTACAATAAATCCGCCAGGACACATACAAAACGAATATACACCTCTTTCA
>CAZRDG010000016.1:0-17968 GCA_964598775.1 uncultured Lacinutrix sp. | reverse complement strand
ATGTTCTTCAGCAGAAAAACCTGGCCCTTGTGCAAAATAAGCTCCTATAATTCCAGTGGCAAAATAAGCTTGTATCAATTCATCTTTAGTAGCATTGATATCATCTGCTACTGCTCTTAAAACTCCACCAACTGCACCACAAGAACCAGCTGTTGGGTTAGCTACAACTACTTCCATTGCACTTTTGGACTCCATTATTGCAGAAACATTTTCAATAATTTTATTAATTATAGAATTCTGTAGAATTTTTCCTTTTTTATGAGCTTTATCAATTAAATGAGATTGTTGCGGTAAAATACGGTCTTCATATTTTGTGCCAGCCAATCCTGTCTTTATACTATTTTCAATAATATCAACAATGTACTTCATCTTATTAACTACCTCAACTTCATCCAATCCACTTTGACATTTTTCATAAAGTAATCCTATAGCAGCTAAATCAAGATTTTTCTCTTCAGCATAATTCAACATCGATTCAACAGATGAAAAAGGGAGTTCTATTTCATTTCCAGAAATTACTGGCAAAACTGGATGAACAATTAGAAGTTTATCAAAAATTATAGTTTCTTTTAGTTTCTGTAAAGCTTTATTTGAAATCTCTTTTGAAAATTTTACATTTATCAATCGCTTATCATCATTAAATGACTCATTAATTGTCTTATTTGAAGGAAAAATAGATTTTAAATTTTCTGGGAAAGGATCTGATTTCTTATTAAAGATTAATAACTCATAATAGTCACCACACATACTGACTTCAAAACCATTAATTTCTCTAACTTCAACAGAGCCTCCTCCTAAGGATACTGCTAAAACTTGAATTTGATTTCCATTAATACTTTCTAGATTTATTCGAACCGTATTTACATGATTTGTTTTAAATGTACTGATTTCATAATTAATAGAAACCTCCATTTCTTGAGCTACCTTTTCGGTAAACTTCATTCTGTCGTCAGTCATTTCAATTCCCAATAAACCGCCATCAATGCCTACGGTTGTACCTTGCTCTCTATAATTAGGAGCCCAAGCTCCATTTTTGTCAAATTCAATTATTGCTTTTTTTAATGGTTCATTTAATATATCCATGCTCATTTTGGCTGCACGCCATGAAGCAGCTGTATGCGAACTAGAAGGTCCTCTCATCACTGGGCCAATAACATCATTGAAAATTCCTGGTTGCTTTTTCATTTTATTTTAATTCTTAATTTATATAACAAGTTAACATTTAGGTGTGTAAAAATTATATAAAATATAAATACCCTTCTTGTTTTTTAAAAAGTTTGATAGACGTCTAATTTAATAATCAAAAAAAACAGCTAAAATGCCTTGTTATACTAAGTAAGCAGAATTAAGATTAATTTGGAATAATTCTAATTACTAATAAGCACCCCATCTTTCCAAAATTCTATTTTTACTAACTGACCATTTTTATAATGCTCTAACGAACCATCTATTTTTCCTTCTTTATAACTTATCTTCATTTCAATTTGGCCGTTATCATCATAATATATACCATCTCCATCCTCTCTACCGTTTTTATAATTGACTTTAGCCTTTATTAGGTTATTCTTTTGAAATACTTTCATTAGGCCTTCCTTTTTTCCCATTTTATATACTACTTCTTTTTCTAACTTTCCATCTTCATCGTATTCAACCCAAAGACCATCTTTATTATCCATAATATAAACTCCTTTACTCTTTAGCTTTCCATTAGTATAAAAAGTCTCCCAAATGCCATCTTTTTTCTCATCAATATAATTTCCTTTTGTTTCTAATAAATCAATATTGCTTATTATATCCAAGTGGTCCCTACTTTTTTCTTTATAATTGTTAAGCTCTTCAGAAATTTTATTTTGCTCTGACATTTCACGATATGCAATACTTGTATTATCCTTTTGCTCATTGAAGTAGCCATTTACAGAATTTTGATTATTTATATTTCGAATGGGAACTTCAGGATCATTATTTGAAACTGCCAAAACAGTTGCAGTTACTACGGCAGCACCAGTTAAAACAGAACCTAATGCTGATTCTTTAGGAGGTTCATATTTACTATTAAATTGGATCCACCCTAAATTATTTGGTTTGCCATTTGTAATAAAAACATAACGTTTAGCTTCTTTTTTCTTATTGTAACGGATTACTCTTCCAGTTACCAAGGTTGTATCTGATTTTAAATAAAACAACCCCTTTAATTCTAGAATATCATTATAGTCAAAATCTTTATAACTATTTGATTGTCCTTGACAAACAAAAGACAACGTCAAAATAATTGTTATTAAGAGTTGTTTCATGCTGAATAATTTTACTTAATTAATTATACTTAGGGCAGGTACTGTAGTAGTTTATTTTGTTAAGCCACTCCAATTTAAGAAATAATGGCGAAATACAACGTAAATACTGTTTTTTAAGCTTATAACACCTTATAACAAAAAAACCAGTTGTTTTCACAACTGGTTTTCTTTGTAGCGGGAACTGGACTCGAACCAGTGACCTTCGGGTTATGAGCCCGACGAGCTACCTACTGCTCTATCCCGCGATTTTAATTCCAATTGACTTTCTTAGCTTTTAACTTTCGGTTCATAATGCCGACACCATCATTTAGGATTGCAAATATACAACCCTTTTTAGATTTATCAATATGTTATTATAAAAAAATGCTATTTCAGTTTTGAAATAGCATTTATTAAAATTAAAAATTATTATGTCTATGTTTAATCGTCGTTTGTAGCCAAGGCTGTGTTTTTCATTTCGTCTAAGTTTCTGAACTCAAACTGAACACCTTGAGGTAACTTTTCTTGTAAATTTGCAAAATCTCCTTTTATTTGATTGTTGTTAAGCATCAATATTTTGATGTTCGAAAGTTGTGCCAATTCTGCTGGTACATTTCCATATAATAAATTATCCGAAAGAATAAGCTCTTCTAACCTTGTTAGATTTCCAATACTTGAAGGTATCGCTCCAAACAATTTATTGTCAAATAAACTTAACTTTTCTAAGTTGCTTAAATTTTTTATTGTACTTGGAATTTTTCCTGTAAAATCATTACTACTTAAATAAATTTCTCTTAAGCTCTTTAAATCTCCTATTTGATCGGGAATATTTCCACTTAAGTTATTGCTAAACATTTCTATCTTTTCAAGTTTTGATAATTTACCAATTGATGCTGGAATTGTACCTTCAATTTTATTCATAAACAACTCTAGCGTTACTAAGTTTTCGATATTTCCTATGGTGTCCGGTAATTTTCCATCTAACTTATTAAAAGCAATATTTAAAACTTTCAATTGCTTTAAATTTCCAATAGTTGAAGGAATTGCTCCAGTAATTCTATTTCTAAATAAGTTTAACGATTCAAGATTGGTTAAATTACCTAATTCTTCTGGTAAATTACCAACTAAATTATTAAAACTTAAATCGAGAGCGACAACTTTATTATCTTTTATTGTTAAGCCTTGCCATGCAGTAACATCTGCGTTTAAGTCCCAACTTTGAGTCCAGTTATCCCCTTGAGTTGCATTGTAAATAGCGACCAATGCATCTTTTTCTTGTGTAGTAATATTAGCGAACGCAAATACCGAGAAAAGACATAACGCTAAAGTAAGTTTCATAGTTTTCATAATAGTAGATTTTAAATGAGGGCAATAATCTAATTACGAATATAGTGGCAATCGGACAAACTACCAATTATATTCGATGAAATACATTCTTGTAGGAATTCATCTACTTTTAATGATGTTGTTTGTCGGATTATAGCCTTATTGTTCAATATTTAAGGCTTCAAATTGAATTATCGAGTCCTTTTCAATTTGAAATTTTACACGAATTGGATGACAACAGACCTCACAATCTTCAATATAAGACTGATTATTATGGGAAATATCCAATAACATAGAAATAGTTTCCCAGCAATAAGGACATTGAAAATAATGCTCTTTCACTATAAAAATTTAAAACTCTAAATTGAGTAACTCGCCACTTAATTGTAGTACAAAAAGCTCCGCTAGCTTAGCATCGTATTTCGCTTGATTTCTACTCAATTCTGTATTTAAAAGATTCAATTGAGCTTCTCTAAATTCTATAGATGAAGCCTGACCCAGTTTAAATTTTTCTTGTGTGCGATCAAAATTATTTTTTGAAGTAATGATATTTTGTTCCTGAACGTTAAAAATGGTAAGCTTGTTTTGATAATCATCCCAAGCATTTTCAAAATCGCGTTCAATGTTAATAACGATTTGCTCTTTTTGAAGCTTTTGATTTTCTAAACTAATTTTTGCATTTTTCACACGTGTTAAGGTCCCACCACCATCAAACAAATTCCAGCTTAAATTAAGTCCACCCGAAAGCCCAGTATTGGTAGATGTTTCCAAAAACGACGCTGCATTATTATTGTTTTTATTCCATCCATAAGTGCCTGTTAAGCCCAACGTTGGAAGGTAATCAGATTTCCATGATTTTATATCGTATTCATTAATAATGAGGTTTTTCTCAACTTGTAATAAAGCCACATTATTTGCCTTTACTTTGTTCAATAAATCTTCCTTGTTGAGATTTAAAACAAAATTTATTAAAGTATCAACCTCAAAAGTATTTGCAACAGATTTTCCTAAGATGGCATTTAAATCACGCTTAGCGCTTTTTAGCTGTTGACGTATGTTAATGTAATTTATACTATCATTATTAATATCTACTTGCGCATTTAAAACACCAAGTTTAGTGCTTTGCCCATAATCAAACTGATACTCTGCTCGTGTTAAACGATCTTTAGAAATCGTTAAAGTTTGTTCTACAGCTTCAATATTTTGTGATAATTGTGCAACATTGTAATAGACAGTGAACAGCTGCAACATTGTATTTTCAATAGTCTCTCTAGCTTCGAGCTCAGTTAACTGTTTTTGTTCTTTTAAGCGCTTATAGTTGTAGCGCCTCCCTAAACCATCAAAAAGGGTGTAATTTAAATTCACAGAAGCATTAAACCTTGAGCTCTCTGCGCCATTAAGATTTGTAACATTTCCGTTTGAAAATACTGCTTCTGTATTATCTAAATTGTAGGTAGCTCCGCTGTTACCAGTAATTGTTGGCAAAAATCCAGAATTCAGAATATTCGCATTGTTATCGGCAATTTCAACAGTATTATTAGCCATTTTAATACCATAATTATTCTCTAAAGCCAAACTAATTGCTTCTTGTGTGGATAATACTTTTTGAGCCTGAATTTGACTTAAAAAAGTAAATGAAATAGCTAATATGATATATTTAAAATTCATTTTCTTCATTTTGTTCTTTTATAGCACGTTCTACTTCTTCTTTTGTGACATTATCTCCAGTTGCCAACCACTTTACATTTTTCTTAAAACTATTACTAAATGACAAGAATAATGGTAATACCAATAATGTTAATATGGTGGCATAAGCAATACCAAAAGAAATGGAAATAGCCATAGGCTTTAAAAATTGGGCTTGCCTACTTTTTTCTAATAGTAAGGGTGCCAATCCAGCAATGGTTGTGAGTGATGTTAAGAAAATGGCTCTAAAACGAGATTTTCCTGCTTCTGATAATGCCATATCAAATGACATTCCTTCTTTTAAATTATTGTTGAATTTTCCAATTAGAACAAGTCCATCATTAACCATGATACCGATTAAAGCAATGATACCTAATAAGGATAGTATGTTAACAGGAAAACCAAGTAGCCAATGTCCCCATGCGACAGCTGTTAAACTAAATGGTACTAGTAGCAACAATAACAAGGGTTGGCTATAACTTCTAAAAGTAAAGGCAATAACAATATAAATTAGTATTAAAATAGGAATTCCAGCATTACGTAATGACGTAGATAATTTGGCAGCCTCACGATTTTGACCTTCAAAAGAAGCAGAAACTGTAGGATATTTTGATCTTAACTGCGGCATAAAGCTATTCTTTATATCGTCCAAAATATCTGTATTACTTGTACTTGGATCTTTCAAGTCTGCAGATACTTGTATTTCGCGTTGACCTTCAAGGTGATTGATAGCCACATCTCCTCTAGCAATCGTATAATTTGCAATGTCTTTTAAGTTTACACGTTCACCTGTTGGAGTGATTATACGCATATCATCCAAATCATTAATAGAGTTACGGTTTGGTACATCATAGCGTACCCAAACTCTAATTTCGTCTTGTCCACGCTGAAAACGTTGTGCCTGTGCCCCAAAAAATCCTGCTCGCACTTGATTCATGACGGTTCTTAAATCTAAACCGAGCAAGTAAGCACTTTCTTTGAGCTCTAATCGAATTTCTTTAATACCAGCAGGATCATTATCCTCAACATCTTTTAGTAATGGGTTAGATTCCAAGTATTGCTTCATCTCAATTTTAGATGCTTTTAACTCATCAATATTATTACTCAAAAGTGAAACTGAAACAGGACTTCCTCCAAAATTACCACCCGAACCAAAAATAAGACGTTCAGTACCAATAACTGGGCCAACTAACTCTCTCAATCTATTAGCGACCATCGATGCAACGATTTCATCTGGTCGTTCTTCTCCTGGCAACATATTAATGTTTAAAGTTGCATTAGAGCTACCATTAATAGTTAATATGGTATTTTCGAACAATTGTTTCCCTGTCCCTTTTAAGTACTTTTCTGTAAGCTCCTCATTAACAATAAAAGACTTCTCTTCAATAATTGATATAATAGAGTCCGTAACTTTTACGTTAGTTCCATTCGGCATTCCAAGCTGGATAGTAACCGTGTCACTAGCAATTCTCGGAAATAAAGTAACACCAACTACTCCTCCTCCAATTGAACCTAATGTCAGTATTAAAAGTGCCACAAAAATTCCCAAGGACAACATTTTAAATTGAAGTACAAAGGCTAAAATTGGACTATAAACCTTATCTCTTAAGAATGACATTAAATTGTCTCCAAATTTGTTAATGCCTCTCATTTTAGCAAAAAACAGTTTTAATTTTGAAGGATTTTCTTCAATCACTTGAGGTCTTAAAGCTTTAGAATGTGCAAGGTGAGCTGGTAAAATAATAAGTGCTTCAATTAATGAAACCGAAAGCGTTAAAATTACAATAACTGAAACTTCTCCAAAAAATTCTCCAATTCTACTATCTAAAAACAAGAATAAAGAAAAAGCCAAAAGTGTTGTTATAATTGCAGAAACAACAGGCGGAATAACTTCCATAGTACCATCAATAGCTGCTTGAGTAGGGCTCTTACCTTTTTCGTAATGTTGATAAATGTTTTCGGCTATTACAATACCATCATCAACTAAAATACCAATAACGATAATCATTCCAAAAAGTGACAATACATTAATGGTCACATCAAAATTACCAGCGAAAATAAACATTCCCAAAAAGGAAATTGGTAAGCCAAAAGCCACCCAAAATGCCAAACGTGTATTTAAAAACAGAGATAAAAATACCAAAACCAAAATCATTCCAATTATGGCATTTTCAGTCAATAGTTTGGTTCTTTGATTAAGGGTAATTGACAAATCTCTAACAACGTCTAATTGTACATTGGTGTACTTTTGGTTATAACTTTCAATATACTCTTTAACCTTATCTGCTGAACTTACCAAGTCTTCATTATTTGTGCTTGTAACTGTAACATCAACTGATAATTGCTGATTAAAATAGGTCGCATTTGGAGATTCAGAAAAACGGTCTCTAACTATAGCAACGTCTTTCAGCCTTACTACTTTTCCATCACTAGATGCCTTAACAATAATATTTGATAACTCATTGCCATAATATTGTTTATTATTGGCTCTAATTAAATATTCTTCAACATCTGTTTTAATATTTCCTCCAGTAACAAGAATATTCGAAGTGCTTACGGCCTCAGCCACGTCGTTAAACGTCAAGTTATAAGCCAATAAACTACTTTCATTAACAGCAATCTCGATTTCTTCAGCTGGGTATCCAGAGATTTGTATTTGTGAAATACCATCAATTGCACGCAATTCGTTTTCTATTTGACGAGCCAACTGCTTTAATGTGGCCAAAGGAATATTTTCACCATTCACGGCGAATGAAATGGTTGGTCTTACCGCTTCTTGTTTGGAAACAACCAAGGGTTCCATTCCAGTTGGAAAAGAAGGTACTCTATCTACGGCGTTCTTTACTTCCAACAACATGAAATCTAAGTTTTCACCTTTTTCAATTTCAACGGTAATACTGCCACTATTTTCACGGGACACAGAAGTAACCCTGTCCACGCCTTTTAATCCTTTTAAGTTATCTTCAATTTGAAGGACTATACCTTCTTCAATTTCTTGTGGTGAAGCTCCAGGATATGTAATATTTATGTTTATGATTTTAGATTCAACTAAAGGAAAAAAAGACGACTTTAATGATAGCAACCCAATAATACCAAAGGCAAAAAATGCAATAATAAAAACATTTACTGCAACGTGGTATTTAATAAAATAAGCTATTATTTTTCTCATTGTTCTGTAGACGATTTAACAGTATTTGCTTTAGGTTCAAAAGGCTTAACCAACATTCCTGCATAAGCACCAGGAACTGTTCGATTTAAAATAATAGTTCCGTTTGGCACGTCTTTTAAAACCACCTTGGTATCCGAAAAATGGATTGGTCTTACAGGAATGACATCTAACAAACTGTCTTTAACGACAAATATTTTCTCGTCATCTAGTAACAAATTTCTATTTATCTCTATGGCATCTTCAATTTCTTTTGCATTCAAACTAGCTTCTAAATACATACCTTCTTTTAAATTTTCGTGCGCCACTTCAATAAAAGCTGTAATGGTTTGTGTATTGGGATCAATACTTCCGTTTACTCTTGAAACAGTTCCTGAATAGCTTTCGGTTCTATCTAAATTGGTCAAACTAACTTTTTCACCAACCTTCAAAATATTGGCAAACGATTTGCTTATGGCCACTTCCATTTCATAAACCTTAGGATTGATAAACTCACCCAATTTTTGTCCATTTCTAACTAATGAACCTTCAGTTGCTAGAGCTTCCGTTAATATTCCATCAAAAGGTGCTGTAATGACGTATTTAGAAAGTCGCTGTTCCAAATTTTTTACATTGTAATAACTTGATACAATTCCTCTTCCTGTTATAAAATAATTTTCTTTTTCCGAAATCATTTTTGGCAATTCAGGGGTGCTTTTTGCCAAATCAAAATTATTAAGATAGGCTTGCCACTTTGGAAATACCTCAGGAAAATCTAAACGCAAATCTGGCATTATTGCAGCAATTGAATTGTACAGATTACTTTTTGCCGATTGTACACTTGCATAGTACTCTGAAGCATCAATTCTAATTAATGCTTCACCTCTCCTATACATTTGTCCAGGTTTGAATAATTTATTTCCAGTTCGGAAAATACCTTGAACTTCAGAATACAATTCTACTCTTTGTTTAGCAGTTAAATTACCATTTGCTGGGAGTACAATAGGAATTGTAGCATTTTTAACTGTATCGACAAACACGGTTTTCACTACCTTGGCTGCAACTGGTCGAGGCTTATTTTTATTAGCAATAAGGTTTTTTGCAAAGAAAATTGAAGCAATAATGAGTACAACTCCAATTATTGAAAGTATAATATTTCGCATTAGATTACTTTGATGGTTATTTTTGCAAAATTATCCAATACTTAATGGTACTGCGTTAAAAAAACCTTAAAAGAAATGAGGCCTTAGGATAATTTTTCCAATTCCTCGTGTGTGACTTCCCAATCGATCATTAATTTTTCTAATTTGTCTTTTTTAGCTTGATACTTTTCAAAGAATTTCGGATCAGAAACTACAGTATCATAATTGGTTTGAAGCTCTACATCAATAGTTTTTATTTCCTTTTCAAGCTGTTGAATTTTAGCCTCAACATTGCTTAATTTATTATTCAACGATTTTAATTTTTTCTGCTCTTCGTAAGATTGCTTGCTATCCGATTTAGTTTCGGTAGTTTTTACAACATCACGTTTTTCAGCCTCACGTAAGTTTTCTAAATTTCGTTGTTCTAAAAAGAAATCAATATCTCCTAAATATTCTTTAATATGTTTGTTTTTGAATTCGTATACCTTATTGGTCAGTCCTTGCAGAAAATCCCTATCGTGCGACACTAAAATTAAGGTTCCTGAAAACTTAATAAGTGCCTCTTTAAGCACGTTTTTAGATTTTATATCCAAATGATTTGTTGGCTCATCCATAACCAACACATTAAGTGGTTGTAATAACAGTTTTGCTAAAGCCAATCGGTTACGTTCTCCTCCCGAAAGCACTCTTACATATTTATCTACTTCCTCACCTCGAAATAAAAATGACCCTAAAATATCACGTACTTTTGAGCGGTTGGTCTCATTGGCAGCATCAATCATTGTATCTAAAACGGTTTTGCTACCATCTAAATATTCAGCCTGATTTTGGGCGAAATAACCAATTTGAACATTATGGCCAAGCTTAACATTCCCGTCATGCTTAAGCTCACCAACAATAATTTTAGCAAGAGTAGATTTTCCTTGTCCATTTTGTCCAACAAAGGCTATTTTACTATCACGTTCAACCTGCAAATTCACATTTTGTAAGACTTGAAGCTTATCATAGTTTTTCGAAACTTTATGTGTTTCTATCACTACTTTTCCAGGAACAACAGATACTGGGAAGTTGACAGCCATTACACTATTGTCATCTTCATCGACTTCAATTCTATCTATTTTATCCAATTTTTTAATAAGCGATTGAGCCATGGTTGCTTTGGAAGCTTTGGCACGAAACTTCTCGATGAGCTTCTCAGTTTGCTCAATTTGCTTTTGCTGATTTTTTTGAGATGCTAACTGCAAGGTTTTCATCTCTTCGCGAAGTACTAAATATTTTGAATATGGCTTAGGATAATCATAGATTTTACCCAAAGAAATTTCAATAGTTCTGTTGGTTACATTGTCTAAAAACATCTTATCGTGTGACACAATTACAACGGCTCCTGCGTAACTTTTCAAAAAAGATTCCAGCCAAATGATAGATTCAATATCCAAGTGGTTCGTTGGCTCATCTAGTAATAAAATATCATTATTCTGAAGAAGGAGCTTTGCAAGTTCGATACGCATTCTCCAACCACCAGAAAAGGTATCGGTAAGTTTTTCAAAATCTTCGCGTTGAAAACCTAAACCTTGAAGAATTTTTTCTGTTTCACCTTGATAATTATAACCTCCAAGGATTTCATATTGATGTTGAACATCATTTAAATCAACCATCAATTGATGGTAACCTTCACTTTCATAATCTGTACGTTCAGCCAATTGCGTGTTTATGTCTTCAAGCCTAGCCTCAAGTTGTTTAATTTCAGTAAAAGCTTCATAAGCCTCTTCTAAAATAGTTCTTCCATAAACAAAGTCGATATCTTGTTTTAAAAACCCAAGTTTGAGATTTTTTTCTTCTGCCACTTGCCCTGAATCATACTCTAACTCTCCGGCGATTATCTTTAACAATGTAGATTTTCCTGCTCCATTTTTTCCAATCAAACCAACACGATCTCCTCCTTTGAGTCTAAAGGATATGTTTTCAAATAAATAATCGCCCTGAAAGGCTATAGACAGCTTATGAATATTTAACATTTTTGTGACTAAGGTTACACGCTCAAACTTTTTAAAAGTTTAAATTTGTAAAAATTAATAGGTTGCAAAAATAGCATAAAACAGATGTTAAAAAAAGGAAATAAATTATATAGTATTTTAACTGGATCTTGTCCGAAATGTCATGAAGAAAGTATGTATATAAACAAGAATGCTTATGTTTTTTCTGAGACTTTAAAAATGCATGAACATTGCTCTAATTGCCACACTAAATATAAAATGGAGCCATCCTTTTTTTATGGAGCCATGTATGTGAGCTATGCTGTTGGTATTGCGTTTGCAGTTGCTGCTTTTGTAATTTCTTATCTCTTTTTAGGCGCCAATAGAAACGTAACCTTTATAAGCATCATCGCTACGCTTGTTGTGTTTTTACCAATAATTATAAGACTATCTAGAAATATTTGGATCAATATGTTTATGCATTATGACAAGAGTTTAGCTAAAAAAACGAATTAATATTAAAATCTTGTTATGTTTATTTCATCATCTAATTCTAGGTTGTGCTCTATATAATCAAATAATTTTTGAGCTACGTACGGTGCAATCATAACACCACGAGTTCCTAAACCATTAAGAACAAACATCCTTTTTTGTTTTGAATGTTGGCCAACTAAAGGTCTCCTATCAATGACTGTAGGTCGTATTCCAGCAACTTGATCTACAACTTCAAATTCACATTTTAGGAAGGTTTTCAACTTTTTGAGTAATTCATCTTTTCCTTTTTGAGTTGTTTTATTGGTTTTATCAGTCCATTCATAAGTTGCGCCAACAGTATATAAATCGTCTCCTTGCGGAATTAAAAACACACTCGATTTTAATACATAATCAATTTTTAAATCTGGAGCATGAATGGTTATCAACTCGCCCTTAGTTCCATTTAAAGGTAAATGGTTGAAAAACGGGTTTCGTTTTAGTCCAAAACCTTCAGCAAAAATGATATTTGATGCTTCTATGTTTTTATATTGGATATGATTCGATTCTTCTTTTAAAGCATCATATTTAAAAGATTCATTCAGAAATTGATCTTTGCCTATTAGATACTTTTTAAAAGTGGTAATCAACATATTCGTATCTATTCTACCTGTATGTTTTACTTCACCAAAGCCAAAATCTGCCTTTATAGCTTCGTTATCATTAGTGGTGATTTTTGCAGATAAAAACTCAGTAAGAGTTGGTTTATCTGAAGCAATAAACCAATTGTTTTGTTCCTCAACAGAATTGAATAAACGCTTTACCGTGATTTTATAATCTAACTTTACCTCCAACACATCTTCAAGATGTTTGTAGACTGGCAAAGCTAAATCGAGTTGTTCTTTGGCTCTCCATACCTCAGAAAAACGTTTTAGAATTACAGGATTATAGAGTCCTCCAGCAACTACAGACGACTGCTGTGATGCATCATCAATAACAATATAGGACTTGTTATTTCTGAATAAAACCTCAGCAAAAAGTATACCTGCAAGACCAGATCCAACGATGATGTAATCAACTTTTTTCATGATAGACAAAAGTAGGGAATAAAAAAACGCTCACTAAATTTGTGAGCGTTTTTTACTTTTTATCATGCAGAATTAATAACTCCACATATCCATTTCGAAATTTCGTATTTTGTCTTTTACTCTATCTGATTCAAGTAACTGCATTAATGCATTATCACTTATATATTCAGATATTTTTCTGTCGCCTTGCACATTTTCCTCTTGGTACACATAGCCATTAAAACGTCTTGAGTTTAAGAGATGGTCAAATGATAAAGGTATAGCGCTATTCTCATTATTAAAGGTTTTGGCTTCATGCAATACGTCTCTTGCATCTGGAAAGAATATCCAGAACAACTCTACCAAATCTGGTGTCTCAGTGTCAATAAAATTAACATCTGGAGCTACAGGAGCAATACCTAATAATCGATACTTTAATTCACCTAAACGTTTATCAAAATACCACATTCCTTTAACACGATATTCAACGATATCAGCCGCAGTAATATCTCTTCTATTAATATATTCTGCAGATAAAGTTTCACCAGCATTAATTTGTTCAATACCTAATTCTGTAGTATCGACCATAGTCATTGCCGCTTGAATATCTTTTAATGTACGCTTGTTATTAAAATAAGAATCGTCATAAATGTTTTTAATTTTTCCACTTCTTACATTTGATATTAACACATCAAACAAAGAACGTCTGTTCTTACCAATGTTATTTGTATCAATTGGATAGTAAAGTGGGAAATTAACACGTTCATCTAATACAACTTTTTCCCAAGTCATACGTGAGTACAAAATGTCTCTATCATCAACATAACCATATTCCAACGGTTTGTCATTGTCTAGTGCAATTTGTGCATCGGTTTTAACACCTATTTCTTGCGGACTCTTAGCATTTAAAATATTAGCTTGAGAAAATCCAAGTGAAACGGTTAAAACACCTATTACTGTTAATATAAAACGTTTATTCATCTTACTTTAATTATTTATTGGGACAGATATTATCTATCAAATTTTAGTTTGTAAGCTCAATAATTACTGGCGATACTTTCTTAAGTAATACACTTACACCTTGAGCTTTAGCTTCAATATCAAAGATTTGAACATCAGAACCACGTTTAGCTTTTGCTAAAGCAGCCTTTGCTCTACTATCTAACTTGCTTCCATTTACATTTATTGTAGGCTGACCTAAAACTTTAAATTTAAAGCCAGTCACATTAAGTGGTAAATCGAAATCAAAGTCATCAAACTTAGCACCAATTGTAGAGATTTCAAGAGCGTTACGTTGCATTTTGATGCTTCCGTCTTCACCTCTTACAGTACCAGTTGGTTTTGGTAAATCTTTAATTCTAAAGGTAGCTCTATCGCTCACTTTATCTCCATCAGGTAACGTACCTGTTACATTAATTGAAACTTCTCTTCCTTGTACTCTAGTCACATCCATAACATATTTACCGACACCAGCAACTTTAGTAAGTCCTTGAGCGTTAGCTTGTATATTGTTATCAGATACACCAGCAAATGAAATAGTCATTGGATTTTTAACACCACGATATACCACATTCATTTTATCTGCAGAAATAGTTGCAGAGTTTGGTTTTGGAACTACAGCATACGAACTTTTAATAGGTATGGTAATTGTTTCACCACCTTCAACAAACTGGAACTCACCATTAATTTCCCTTTCACCAACAGCTCCTGCTGGGAAGTTTAATTTTGTTTGTCCTGCTTGCATTGCATCTGCTGACAACTCGTTACCATTAACAATTACTTTATCTGCACGTAAGGTATTATCTTTTTTACCTAAGATGATGGTTCCTGTAAAGTTTTCTCCTGAGAAGAAAGCCGTTTTGTCTGGAACTACAATAGCATCAAAGTTTGTTAATGAAGCTTCAATTTTTAACTTTCCTTGAAGCATGGTAGACATCACTTCAGATTCTGTTGTTTTAATATCAGCTTGCAACTGTGTCATTTTAGTTAAAGATGCCACTAATGGGAAACCTTTATAATGATAATCTAACCAGTCTAAAACATTACCATCACGATTAGTTACAGGTTCTGTAGCAAATTTCTTTTCTACATCTGCAGCAATACTTGGGTAAGTTTCACCGATTACTTCTTTTATACCATTTCTGAAAGCAGCAATCTTATTGATAAACTCTTCACCTTCTGGTTTAAGTTTGTCACCAATAAAAAAGTGATTGTCTAAGAAATCTCCTTTATCCATGATCTCATAATCTTGAGGATCGTCTAAAGTAGAGGTCATTTGTCCTTTCAAATCAGCAATATAACTGTTCAGGTCATTTGCTAATGACTGAACTTGACTTGCTTGATTAAGTAATGGTCTAAATTTATCAGGTTGTTCACCAGCTTGTTGTTCTAAACCAGCAAAGAAGTCTGTATTTCTCTGTGTCGCTGCTTGGTTTGACTCAACCAGCTTTTCGTTCATTAACCCAAATGCTGAAAGCACTTCTTTAGACATATTTAACGCTAACATAGCGATGAATATTAAATACATCAGGTTAATCATTTTCTGCCTTGCGGATAATTTTCCTCCTGCCATAACTAAATAGTTTTTGGTTTTTTAATGGATTTAACTAATTAGCTTTTATTCATTGCAGAAAGCATTCCACCATAAACACCATTTAATGATGATAAGTTAGAGGCTAATGATTGCATTTGTTCTTTCAACTTAGCAGCATTTTCAATCGATTCTTCATTAATAGAAGCTTGACGATTAACGCTTTCTAATTGTACTTTATATAAGCTGTTTAATGATTCCATTTGGGCAGCTGCTAAAGACATTTCTTCACTATACTTTTTAGTAGCATTCAATGAATCTACTGTTGGAGCCATATTTTTAGCTGCTCCTTCAAAGTTTTTAATGCTATCTCCTAGGCTAGCCATAAGCTCTCCATCAATTTTAGCATCTTTTAATAAATCATCTAATTTCTTAGATAACAATCCTTCGGCATCTTTAGGGCTTTCTTTTTTACCTTTGGTTTGTCCTCCAGCTAATTCTGGGTAGACTAACGACCAATCTAAATCGTCATCTACTGGTTCGAACGCTGATAGTGCGAAAATAATTGCTTCTGTAACCAGACCTATGGTTAACATAACGTTACCTGTTAGTGGTCCAATTTCGAAGTGAATAATCTTAAATAATGCACCAACAATTACTATTGATGCTCCTAAGCCATAAGCCATATTCATGAACTTTTTGCTTGCTTTTGATTGTGCCATAATGTTTGTTTTAAGTTAAGTTAAATTGTATTTAGTTCTATCTTCTTTTAATTTTTTTGCTGTTTGTTGCAGCATTTGCAGTTACATCAGTTCCCATATAATCCTGTACGATTCGGAATCCAATATAACTTCTCGCAGAATCTGCATATTCGTAGTCTCTTGAGCTTACTTGTAAGAAGTATGCAACATCTTTCCAAGATCCACCACGAACTACTTTACGCTCATTGTCTGCATCATTAACATCTGGATTCATTGTAGATGTATACTCATAAGATGAAGGATCGTAAGATGCCATTACCCATTCTGATACATTTCCAGCCATGTTATATAAGTTATAGTCATTTGGTTCATAAGCATCAGCTTCAACCGTATATAAAGCTTGATCTGCAGCATAATCTCCTCTTAAAGGCTTAAAGTTTGCCATAAAACAACCTCTGTCATTTTTAGCATAAGGTCCTCCCCAAGGAAATGTTGCACCTTGCAAACCACCTCTTGCTGCATATTCCCATTCTGCTTCTGATGGTAACCTGTATTTATTTACGTGTTGCTTTCCTTTAGATTTTTGATAACCATTTTTATAAATAGTTCTCCATTGTGCAAAAGCTTGAGCTTGCTTCCAGTTTACTCCAACTACAGGATACTCGCTGTAAGCGTCATGCCAAAAATAATCGTTGTGCATTGGCTCGTTATAAGAATAAGCGAAATCTCTAATCCATACTGTTGTATCTGGATACACCTCAATTTCCTCTTTTAATATAACGTCACTACGCTTTAATTCTCTAAATTTTGCAGCCGTTTTTATATCCATGGTTTGATATTGGAATTTAAATTTCTTTACATCCCAAGTACGCTGACCATTGTAAGATTCTGACATTGGTAAGTACATTGTATCCATTACTTCTGTATAATACACATCCGGATATTCTGCAGTATCAAAAATAAGATCTACATCTTTATTGAGCTTTCTACCTTCATAATAGTCATCACCTGTACCAGCATAGTTATCCATCATGTACTTTTCATATACAGTCATATTGGTTGTGTCTGCATCTTTAAATGCAAATTGACCAATTCCATCTGGATCATCTGTAGGTGTTTTCCCTTCTTCATCAGCAAGAATAGCCAGTCTTGTTCTAATGATAGAATCTCTAACCCATTCTACAAATTGACGATACTCACTATTGGTAATCTCTGTAGCATCCATGTAAAAAGATCTAACAGTAACTGTTTTTGTTGGTGCATTTTTTACACCAGCTAAATCATCATCAGATTTACCCATAATAAAAGCGCCTCCAGGAATCAATTCCATTCCATAGGGTTTTTCAGGGTGCCATTTTTTTCCTTTAACACCAACCAATTCGCCTCTATCTCCTGAGCCACAACTGGTTAAAATGGCAAAAACTGCGGTTAATAATAATAGCTTCTTCATAAACATAAATTCGAGGTTAATTAATCCCTTTATAATTTTCGAGGTGGTAAACATATTTATATATTTCCACAAAAACAACTTTTTAGTCAAAAAAAATGCATTTAATCTGAAAAAAGTGCATTTCATCGATGAAATTAATGCATTTCATCGGATTTATATGCAGTTTTTCTTGAATGCTTTATACCAACGCTCTGGTATCTTTCCACT
>CAZRDG010000015.1:0-17982 GCA_964598775.1 uncultured Lacinutrix sp. | reverse complement strand
GAAAAGACCATAAAGTAATCCCAAAGCGAGCATCCAAAGTGATGATTTTGCACGTTTGTTTCTGGTAATTAGTTTTAAATCCAACTGCATGAAAGGCGCAATATCTCCAAATTTTTTAGTCCATTCTAAGTTAGTTGTGCTTGCTTCTTGTGTTTTGGCTTTAAGTGAACTATCCAGAAATAACTTTTCTTTTAAAATTTTGAAGTTATAAACGTAAACTAAAAATAGAATGGCCATCGGTATTAAAATCATAATTGGACTTGCTACGACTCCTTGTATAGCGCTTGATACCAGTTCTGTAAAAGAAATAATGTCAAAATGATTAAGTCCATATAAACCTCCAACTAATAATATTATTGGCAAGAATGACAACTCAGTTTCAGAAGAAAGGCTTTCAATAATAAAATTTAAAAAGTTATTTATGAGTGTGATAATCACTATTAAGAACATCCAAATCAAAATACTTGATGTTTCGTAACCTTCACTAATCAGCATAATACCAAAAGGCACAATGGCGAAAAGTGGTAGAAAATTAAAAAAGGATAATGCCGATTTACCAAGCACAAAATTAACAACAGTTTTGCGTTTAATAGGAAGGGTTAAAAGTGGCTTTACACTCATAACTGGAAGTTTCTGAAAAAAGAAACGCACAAATAAATCACCGAGAATCCAATAAAATAAAAAGCCATTGAATACAATAAAAGGATCTTGTTCAGGGAAAAACTTTTTAAGCAAAGGATACATTGCAACTCCCATTAACAGGAACATAGCCACAAAATATAGTGCTAAAAAAACCAGTAAAATGTTGAGTAAAATGTTTTTTTGCCAATAAGAAGAACGAAAATATTGTTTCCACTCAAGGTTTAGGAAATGTTTAATCATGTTTTGGTTGTGTTTGATGTATTTGTTGCAATAAGTTTTATTTTGTTACAATTAAAACTAACTTTTAACTTTTATGTTCCTTATTTTTGCGCAAAATTTATGTAATGTCACAATTTCACAAACTTACTATAAAAGATATCAAAAAAGAAACTGATAATGCTGTCAGTATTTCTCTTAATGTTCCTGAAAGCCTGAAAGATACATTTCGTTTTAAGGCTGGACAATATCTAACGTTTAAAGTTACTTTAAATGGTGAAGAAATTCGTCGTGATTATTCCATTTGTACGTCACCAAATAGTGGTAATCTTAAGGTTGCTGTAAAAGCTGTTGATGGAGGTTTATTTTCAATTTATGCTAATACTAAATTAAACATTGGTGACACTATTGACGTTGCTCCACCAAATGGAAGATTTATTTTTGAGCCTCAAAACAACATCTCAAGAACCATTGCTGCATTTGCTGCAGGAAGTGGAATTACGCCAATTCTTGGCATTGCCAAAACTGTTTTGGAGGAAGAAACTCAAAGCAGTTTTATTCTCACTTATGGTAACAAAACACCAAAGGATGTTATTTTTTCGGATGAATTAGTACAGTTTCAACAAAGCTATCCAGGACGTTTTAATTTGCAGTTAATTTACAGTCAAACTGACGAAAAAGACAGCCTTTTTGGTAGAATTGATAAAAGCACAGTTAATTTTGTGTTGAAAAACAAGTTCAGCCACTTGAAGGCAACTGAATTTTATCTCTGCGGACCTGAAGAAATGATTCACGCTGTTAAGGACACATTGATTGAAAATGGCACATCAGAAGACCAAATCTTTTATGAATTATTTACAGTACCTGTCAATCAATCTGTTGAAATAGATTCGTCTATTATTGATGGCAACACTAAGGTTACTGTTATGGTTGATGATGATGAAACTACCTTTATAATGCCACAAACCAAAAGTATTCTTGAGGCAGCGCTTGCTGAAAATATTGATGCACCTTATTCTTGTCAAGGCGGTATTTGTAGTAGTTGTTTGGCAAGATTAAAAGAAGGTGAGGCTAAAATGAGACAAAATAACATCCTTACAGATAGTGAATTGGCAGAGGGTTTAATCTTAACTTGTCAAGCTCATCCAACAACTTCTGTGGTTTATGTTGATTACGATGATATATAAAAATTGATGTATTTCATCTGAAAAAAAAGACAGATTATCTTTTATATTTGCCTTTCATCGAATTCTATAAAAGATTTCTTACTAAAAATTATCATTGAGTGTCAATATAGATTAGTTTAGTATTTACGCAAGACGTTAGTTATTTTTAAGGATTATCTATGTCTATTAAACGTTTTGTTAGCCTCGTTTTTTACGAGGCTTTTTTATAGATTAGATTTAACCTTTTTAATAATTTCTTCTGGAGAAATAGATGCAATGGCATTCTCGTATCCTTTTGGATAGCTCTTACCATAAACAGAAGTTGGAATTTTTGTAAACTTGGTTCTATCTGCCAACAAACACGAATCTATGGCGTGATTAAACGGTAAAAATCCTGCAAAAGGATGAGTGACTCCCCAAATTGTAATCACTTTTAAACCTAGCATTGCAGCCAAGTGAGCGTTCCCAGAATCCATTGATAACATTAGATCAAGATTTGAAATTAAATCTAATTCTTTATCTAAGCTCAATTTACCAGCAACAGAATTGGTGTTTTCAAATTGATTTGCAATTCTACCTAGCTGAGCAGTTTCAGATTCTCCTCCTCCAAATAAGATAATATTATTTTCATTTGAAAGTTCGGTAATCACTTTTTTCATTAATTCAAGTGGATACATCTTACCATCGTGCGCCGCAAAAGGTGCAATCCCAATATTTTTTTTATTTGGTTTTATATAGTGTTGAAGGTTGCCTTTTAAAGCAACTGGTTCTGGAAATGTTGGATTTTCTAAATCAATAATGAAGCCCAATTGACGAAAAACATTAGCGTAGCGTTGATGAGTCGTTGTTAACTGCTTGAACTTTTTACCTGATATTAACGCTTTTTTTTGAGTTCTGCCTTTATCAATTTGAGCAAATTGATTTATTGACAAGAGTCGTTTTAGAATATTACTCCGCAGTACTTTATGAAGGTCTGCAACGGCATCAAAATTAAATTGTTTTAACTCTTTAGATAATTTGTGTAATCCTAATAAGCCTTTGTGTTTTCCTTTTACATCAACATTATAAACAGTAACATTATTGAAGTCTCTAAAAAAGGAACTAAAAAATTTTCTAGTAAGAATTGTGATTCTAACATCTGGATATTGTTCTGTTAAAGCACGAATCACAGGAACTGTCATTGCTACATCTCCCATTGCTGAAAGACGAATAACTAGGATATTTGTTGGTGTTGACATCTCAGCTTAATTGATGAGATTCCTGCCCTTGCAGGAATTTATTTCTGTGAACGAAGTACAGGATTCAATTCATCATCATTATACATTTTCATCTGCTTGTATACCTTCATATACTTATCTCCTTTACTAATATCATCAAGTAGCGTATCAATCGCTGTTGATAAATCTACTCTTTGTTCTAAAAGTACATTTAATTTTGTCTGACAAGCATCTCTATGAGCTTCAGAAGCATCAGCACGTGTTGCCTCTTCATTCATATGATAAATTTTCAATGCTAAAATTGAAAGCCTATCAATTCCCCAAGCTGGACTTTCAGTATTAATTGTCGCGTCACTTTTTACAGACACATTTTTATGCTTTTCAAGGAAGTAGCTGTCAATGAATTCAACCATATCTGTTCTATCTTGATTAGATGCGTCTATTTGACGTTTCAATTTCAAAGCTGCCACAGGATCGATTTGAGGATCACGAATAATGTCTTCATAATGCCATTGTACTGTATCTATCCAACACTTTCTATATAACAAATGCTCTAACAAGTTTGAGTCTTTATAATAAACATTTGAAAATGGTTGATCTACTGCATTTATTACGTGATATTTTTCTATTACGTCTTGAAATATCTTATTGGCTTTATCTGAAAACATATCTTTTTGAATTTTAAAATGCAAACCTACATATTTTTTGATTAAAAGTCTTTAAAACCTTTTCAATGTAGGTTCATGTTTACATTATTTTTATAATGTAAATTACAAACGTAAATATACTTCTAATTGTTAACTTTACTAATGCTAAAATCAACGCAATGCAAATTCATAATTTTTCCGCTGAAAGCTCTGTTTTAAATACATTCGTTTCAGAAATTCGCTCCATTGACGTTCAAAATGACAGTATGCGCTTTAGAAGAAACATTGAGCGTATAGGAGAAGTTTTAAGCTATGAAATGAGTAAAGTTCTAACTTCTGATTCAATTTCTGTTGAAACACCTTTGGGTAACGCTTTGATAAATATGCCAAAAAATGAAATTGTAATCTGTTCAATCTTAAGAGCTGGCTTACCATTTCATAATGGCATACTAAACTATTTTGACAAAGCAGAAAATGCTTTTATTTCGGCTTATAGACATCATTTAAACAGTAAAGATTTTGAAATTATTGTTGAATACATTGCGAGTCCAAATCTGGAAAATAAAACGCTTGTCTTGGTGGATCCAATGTTAGCTACAGGACAATCTTTAGCTTTAACCTACGACGCTCTAAAATCTCACGGAACACCTAAACAAATACATCTGTTAAGTGTTATTGGAGCCCAAACTGGAGTTGATTACATCAATGATAAGTTCCCAGAAAGCACTCATTTATGGATCGCTGCCATTGATGAATCCTTAAATGACAAAGGTTATATTGTTCCTGGATTGGGAGATGCTGGTGATTTAGCTTTTGGTTCAAAACTAAAAAACTAAATGTACAATTGGTGTTATTATCAATAACCATATAAAAACTTCTGCAAACCAAGTTTCTTTAATTGATTCAATATAATTAGTTATTATTATAGCAAGTGGTGCGAAAATAAAAAGGAATTCACTTCCATTTTTATTAGGTGCTAAAACCATTATTGTAGTTCCAATAATCAAAGTAATTAAGATCATAATGAACGACGGTCTATAAGCCCTCGATTTATCCTGGAGTTTCTTAATATAAAAGAATAATGCCCAAGTTCCTAAAGACAAGATAATGGTTATTGAAAGGATTAGACTCGGTTTATTGTACTTCGAAAAATCAAAACTTAAACTATCAATGTACGTGAAAATATCACCAAATGAATTTTCTGTAATAATAGAATAGCACACCACAATTAAAGCCACAGTTAAAACTCCAGTGAAAGGAATAATCCAATTATTTATTTGACCAATTGAATAAAATATTAGTCCAGCAAAAACAAGAACAAAAAACAAAATGGCCCAAAAGTAAAAGAGCGAAGCTAAGGCAATCCAAAAGGCAGCATCAAATAATTTTCTCTTAACATACAAATTAGATCTTAAGCTTATTATCCTTCTAATTCCAAACAAAATAAACACATTGGCAATAATAATATTACCATGTTGAATCGTCTCAGGAATGCAAGCCAAAAACAGACTAAAAAGTAGGATCTTAAAGCTATTTTGCTTGGTTAAATTGTTTTTATTCACAAAAAAAGAAAGCACAAAAATTGACAGTAATGTCGCGCTATACAATACAATTTCCTTTAAGATTTGACTAGCATTTATGCCTTCAGTATAATACCCAGATCTGTAAACAATAAAGAGGACCAATACCAAAAAGGAAACAATAACTAAATGAATTGGTTTAGAAGTGCTAAAAAATCTTGTAATCATTTAAAGAGTTCGTATATTTGCCATGTAAATATAATATTATTACGATGAAAGACTTTTTTTATGCTATACAAGATTTATTTGTAAATGTTTTATTTGCCCCATTTGACGCTTTAAGAGCATTAGAGCTTGATAATTGGTGGTCTGCAAACATTATGTCTTGGTTATTTACTATTATTGGATTGGTTGCTTTTGTTTATTGGATGTTGCAACTAAAAAAATTCAATGATAATAACGAAGAAGATAAAAGCATTACTTCGCATTCGTATTTATAAATCGAAACCAATATCCTTACGATAATACATCTTATCAAAGTGTAGTTTTTCTATATTTTGATAAGATTTTTTTATGGCTTCTTTGTGCGAGTCTCCATAGGATGTAATTGCCATAACTCTACCTCCAGAGGTTACAACTTTGCCATCCTTTAATACTGCTCCAGCATGAAAAGGAATAGATTCTGTGATATTTTCAATTCCTGAGATTTCTTTGCCTTTCTCATACGCTTCTGGATAACCACCTGAAACTAACATAACAGTAGTGGCAGCGCGCTCATCAATTTCAATATTAATTTTATCTAAGCTTTGATTGGCTATTGCTTGAAAAATTTCAACCAAATCATTTTTAAGTCTTGGTAAAACGACTTCAGTTTCTGGATCTCCCATTCTAACGTTGTACTCTATAACTTTTGGATCATCCCCAACCTTAATCAAACCAATAAATACAAACCCTTTATATGGCAAATTGTCTTTTTGTAATCCTAAAATCGTAGGTTTTACAATTTGTTCTTCAATTTTGCTTAAAAATTCTGGAGTAGCAAAAGGAACAGGAGAAACTGCACCCATTCCTCCAGTATTTAAACCTGTATCACCTTCGCCGATACGTTTGTAATCTTTTGCCGTTGGCAAAATTTTATAATTCTTTCCGTCAGTCAAAACAAAACAACTTAGCTCAATACCATCAAGAAATTCTTCTATAACGACCTTGGTACTTGCCTCACCAAACTTAGCATCAACTAACATGTTTTTTAATTCAGCCTTAGCTTCACTTAATTCCTTTAAAATTAAAACGCCTTTACCAGCGGCAAGACCATCAGCTTTTAAAACATAAGGAGGATTTAAAGTTTCTAAAAACTTATAACCCTCTTCTACATTATTCTTGTTAAAGCTTTTGTATGCTGCTGTTGGAATATGATGCCGCATCATGAATTCCTTGGCAAATTCCTTACTTCCTTCTAGCTCTGCTGCAGCTTTTTTAGGACCTATTACGGCAACGTGTTTTAATTCATTATCGTTTAAGAAGTAGTCGTGTACACCTTGAACCAAAGGGTCTTCGGGACCTACAACAACCATATCAATTTGTTTTTCTAAAACCAATGCCTTTATTGCGGGAAAATCTGTTACTCCAATATTTATATTTTGTGCAATTTGTCCAGTCCCAGAATTGCCTGGAGCCACATAAAGTGTTTTACATAAAGGGCTTTGCGCTATTTTCCATGCAAATGTATGCTCTCTTCCGCCTGAACCTAGAATTAATATAGTCATGTTGAGTGTTCTTTGCGCAAAAATAAAATTAATGCCATACATACACGACTTTTTTTTATTTACTTTACGAAAAATATACCCTTAAGTTTGAATTTGTTCGATCTTTCATTGAAATTAAATGGCTTTCCAATCAGAAAGGCTGAACTTGTATTGAAAGACATTCAACAAAAAAATGAGATTGAATTTGAAGCTTACATTAATGCAAAGAAGCGCGATATTGTAAGCTATCATTTGCAACACAATCCTTTTTATAAATCCTTAGCAAAAAATGCAAATCCTGAAGATTGGACTACAATTCCTGTAATGACAAAACGAGACTTGCAACAACCTCTTAAAGATAGAATTTCGACCCAGTTTTCAACAAAAAACGTATATATTAATAAGACCTCAGGTTCCTCAGGTGATCCTTTTATTTTTGCTAAAGACAAATTTTGTCATGCCCTAACTTGGGCAGTTATTAAAAATCGGTTTGGATGGTTCAATTTAAACATTAATAACTCCAATCAAGCTCGTTTTTATGGCATTCCACTTGATAGAAAAGGATACTATAAAGAACGGTTTAAGGATATTTTAAGTAATCGTTATCGCTTTTCCGTTTTCGATTTGAGTGATTCTGCTTTTGAAAAACTTTTGGCAAAATTCTCATCAACTTCTTTCGATTATATAAATGGTTATACGAGTCCTATTGTTCAATTTGCAAAATATTTAAAACAAAAAAATATTTCATTAAAAACTGTTTGCCCATCTTTAAAGGCTTGTGTGGTAACATCAGAAATGTTGTTTGATGATGATAAAAGATTGCTTGAAAAACAATTTGGAGTTCAAATTATAAACGAATATGGTGCCTCCGAATTAGACCTCATTGCGTTTCAAAATCCCCAAAAGCAATGGCAAGTAAACAGTGAAACATTATTAGTTGAAATTTTGGACGAAGAGAATAGCGCAATGCCTCTTGGTGAAGAAGGAAGAGTTGTTATCACTTCGCTATATAACAAAGCACATCCTTTTATAAGATATGATATTGGAGATCTTGGTATGCTTTCAAAAGACAGCTCGATTCAAAAACCTATACTAGAAAAACTTTTAGGTAGAACAAATGATATCGCTGTTTTACCTAGTGGCAAAAAAGCGGCTGGACTAACATTTTATTATATTACTAAAAGCATTATTGAAGATAATGGAAATGTAAAAGAATTTATAATTGAACAACATAAAAAAGACACTTTCAAAGTTATTTATGTAAGTTCATCTGAGATTTCGGAAGCTAAAAAAAATATTATTATTAACGAAATGGAAACCTACCTTGAAAAAGGGCTGACTATTAATTTTGAGCGTAAAAATCAATTGCAACGGTCTAAAAGTGGTAAATTGAAACAGTTTTCGTCGCTATTAAAATCAAACTCATGAACATAACTATTGTTGCTGGTGCTCGCCCAAATTTCATGAAAATAGCACCTATTATTGAAGCCATTAATGAGAAAAAAAAGTGCGGATTTGATATTAATTTTAGGCTTGTACACACAGGACAGCATTACGACAAAAACTTAAGCGATACTTTTTTTGAAGAATTGAATATTCCCTATCCTGATGTGAATCTTGACGTGAAGAGTGGCACTCAAGCAGAGCAAACTGCTGGAATTATGATTGGTTTTGAAAAAGAACTAGCCGCAAACCGCTGTGATTTAGTAATGGTAGTTGGTGATGTTACCTCTACCATGGCTTGTGCAATTGTGGCAAAAAAAGCTGGTATTGATGTCGCTCATATTGAAGCAGGTATTCGTTCTGGTGATATGAAGATGCCAGAAGAAATTAATAGAATTGTAACTGATAGTATTACTGATTATTTTTTTACAACTTCAAAATATGCCAATGATAATTTAGTGCATTTAGGCATATCTAAAAACAACATCTTTTTTGTTGGTAATGTAATGATTGATACCTTATTGAAAAATTTATCAAGATTAACAAAACCCAAACTTTGGGTAGATTTAAACTTAAAAGAAAAGAAGTATTTGGTTATGACATTACATAGACCAAGTAATGTAGATGAAGAAAAACAACTGAAAGACCTAATCAATCAAATAGTAAGCCTTGGTAAGAATTACCAAATAATTTTTCCTGTTCATCCAAGAACAAAAAAACTATTAGATCATTTAAATCTAAACTTTAATAATCTTCATTATGTAAAACCATTAGGTTATTTAGAATTTAATTATTTGGTGAAAAATGCTTTTGCTGTATTAACTGATTCTGGCGGTATTACAGAAGAAACCACAGTATTAAATGTGCCTTGCATAACACTTCGCAATTCAACAGAGCGTCCTGAAACTTGTGAAATAGGCACAAACGTTTTGGTTGGAAATCATCCGGGAAAAATTAAATCTGCCTTCGAAAATTTACTTGCAGGATCATGGAAACAAGGACAAATTCCTGAACTTTGGGATGGCAATTCAGCACAACGAATTACTAATAAAATTGTTGAAATTTATAATTTATAGTGACTAATATTCTTATCATAACAAGTTATTTCCCTCCTGAAACTGGTGCGGCTTCCAATAGAATGTTTCATTTAGCTGAAGGTTTACAAAAACGTGCTTTTAATGTATCTGTCATTACTCCCTTACCTAATTATCCTAAAGGAAAAATATTTAAGGAGTATAAAGGTAAGTTCAAGATAACTTCAACTGAAAACCATATAACAATTCATCGCTTGTGGATTTATGCAAGTAATTCCAAAAATAAACTATTGCGTTTGTTCGCTATGTTGTCTTATAGCTTTAGCTTAGTTTGGTTTTTTATATGGAACAAAATTCCGAATAAAGTGATTGTGCAATCACCTCCTCTGCTCGTTGCATTTACTTGTATGTTTTTTTTACGTAGAAAAAAAAGAAAGTTGATATTAAACGTAAGTGATTTGTGGCCAATTGCAGGTTTAGAATTAGGCGCATTTAAAAAGAATTTTAGTTATAGAATCCTGGAGTATATTGAGTATTTTAATTACAAAAAAGCTGATTTAGTTTTGGGTCAAAGTGAAGAAATATTAAATCATGTGACTTCTTTGTATGCTGACAAAAAATCCTTTCTTTATAGAAATTATCCAGACTTTAAACCTCCTAAAATTGAAAGTTGTACTTCTGGTGAAAAAATTAAGCTTGTGTATGCTGGATTGCTTGGTGTTGCTCAAGGTGTTAACAAATTATGTCAAAATATTAACTACACAAATATTGAGTTTCATATTTATGGCGCTGGTGCGGAACAAACCCAAATAGAGGCTTTTATTTCAGAAAATAAAAACCTACCAATATTCTATCATGGAGAAATAAGCAGAGAGGATTTACACAAAAAACTTTTAGAGTATGATATAACGATAATTCCGCTGCTAAATAGAATTTATGGATCAGTACCATCAAAAATATTTGAATATGCTCGTCTAGGGCTTCCTATGATTTATTTTGGTGGTGGTGAAGGAGAAAATATAATTAGAAAGTATCACCTGGGTTGGGTTGCAAAATCTGGAAATTACAACGATTTAAATGCAAGGCTTTCAGGTCTAAAAAAAGAAGATTTAAATCTCAATTTGAAAAATAGAATAAAAACTGTTGCTGAATTAAATTTCGATTTTGAACAACAATTGAGTTCTCTGGAAAAAGTTATTTAATACGCTTTCTCATCACCTTTTATAGCATTTCTAGCGGTTTGAAAAATTATTTTTAAATCTAGTAATAACGACCAATTTTCAATATAAAATATATCATATTTTACTCGACCGATAATATCTTTGTCTGTTTCAACTTCTCCTCTAAACCCACTAGTTTGTGCTAAACCAGTAATGCCAGGTTTAACAAAATGACGAACCATAAATTTATCTATTCGTTTTGCATACATATTTGTGTGACTCACCATATGAGGTCTTGGTCCGACTACTGACATGTCTCCAAATAAAACATTGAAAAACTGAGGTAATTCATCAATACTTGTTTTCCTAATAAACTTACCAACTTTAGTTACTCTTTGATCTCCCCTTGTTGCTTGGTATAAATGCGCATCTTTATTAGGTGTCATAGACCTGAATTTATAACAGTCAAATTCCCTGTAGTTAAACCCGTTTCGAGATTGTTTAAAAAAAACGGGGCCCTTGGATTCCAATTTTATAAGTAGTGCAATAATTGGTGTTAGCCAAGAAAGAATAAAAATAATCACAGCTGAAGAAAAGACAATGTCAAATCCTCTTTTTATTACCAAGTTAACTGAATCTTCAAGTGGAATATTTCGTAATGAAAGTATTGGTATATAGTCATAATACTCGTACTTCAGTTTTTTAGTGAATATCCCTTTATTGTCTGGTAAAAATTTAAGAGTTTTTAAATTGTTATCTGCAAAATCTACAATTTCACTAATTTGCTTGTTATTAAGTTCAGATATTGAACAATAAATTTCATCAATGTTTTCATTAATTATATAATTAAAACAATCACTTAGTGTAATACTATTTTCGCTTTTTAAACTGAAAGTTTTTTTGTGTGTATACCCATATTCTGGGTTGTTTTTAAAAAAAGATTCTAATATGGTTGTGTTTTTATTTTTCCCAATAATCACTGTGTTTCGATAATTCCCTCCAAATTCAGAGCGATATTTTTGGAGTAAATAATATACAGTGAACTTTATAATAGTAATTAACACAAATGCAGTAAAAACATATTTAAATACTGAAATTGGTCTAATATCTAGTGAATGATGAAAGCCAAAAAATGCAAATACAAACAAGGTAAACAACACCATTTGCTTAAATATCAAGGCAAATATTGAAACTTCTGGTGTGTATCTATAAACATAATAAAATCTTGAAGTTACCGAAATCAAAACCCAAGCAATTGAAACAAATATGACATACGTTGTTGGGTTTACATTTTTAAAAAAAAAGAATATTGCCAATGAGTTTATGATACTTAAATCTATTAAGTATGATATAGGGCTTAGATATACCGAGTATCTTCTTTGTCTAAATGTATTCACTTACTTTTTAATATGTTTAGAAAAATCTTTGTGTTCACTCTTGTAAAGCTTATTTTCTGGTAGATTTTTAAAATAATTAAAGGTTCTTTTCATTCCTTCATCTCTTTCAATCTTCGGACTCCAATCTAGCAATTTTTTGGCTAATGTAATGTCAGGTTGTCTTTGTAAGGGATCATCAACTGGTAATTCTTTATAGGTAATTTTTTGGGTGGTATTAGTGAGTTTAATAATTTCTTCGGCGAAATCCTTAATAGTAATCTCATTTGGATTTCCAATATTCACAGGATATGCATAATCACTAAATAGTAATCTATAAATTCCTTCAACCTGATCATCAACATAACAAAATGATCGTGTTTGTAGTCCATCTCCAAATATTGTTAAGTCTTCTCCTCTTAATGCTTGACCCATAAATGCTGGAATAACTCTTCCATCATTGAGACGCATTCTTGGTCCGTAAGTATTAAAAATACGCACTATTCTGGTTTCTAACCCATGAAACCTATGGTAGGCCATAGTGATTGATTCTTGAAATCGCTTTGCTTCATCATAAACACCTCTTGGCCCAATTGTGTTAACATTACCATAATAATTTTCAGATTGTGGATGAACTAATGGGTCTCCATAAACTTCTGAGGTTGATGCAATTAAAATTCTAGCTTTTTTGGCTTTAGCTAAACCAAGCAAGTTATGAGTTCCTAAAGAACCTACTTTTAATGTTTGAATTGGAATTTTTAAATAGTCTATTGGACTAGCGGGAGATGCAAAATGAAGTATATAATCTAGTGTACCTTCAATTTTCACAAACTCAGTTACATCGTGCTTAATAAATTGAAAATTTGAATTATTTGTTAAATGACTAATATTTTTTCTGTCTCCAGTAATAAAATTATCCATTCCTATCACCTTAAACCCATTATCTAGAAATTTATCGCATAAATGCGACCCTAAAAAACCTGCTGCTCCTGTTATTAAAACTGTTTTTTTTTTCATAATTATCTTCCTATTGAGCTATAAATGATTCCTTCTTCTTGAATTTCTTTAACATCATAAAGGTTTCTTCCATCAAAAATAACTGGATTTACCATAAGCTCCTTAACTTTTACCAAATCTGGAGTTCTGAAAATACTCCATTCAGTACATATTATTAATGCTTCAGCACCATTAAGCGCATCATACATGTTAGTTGAATAATTTATTTTATCGTCTAACTTTCGTTTTACATTTGGCATTGCTTCAGGGTCAAATGCTGTTATTTTTGCTCCTGATTGCAATAAACTGTCAATCATATATAAAGCTGGTGCTTCTCTAATATCATCTGTTTCTGGCTTAAAAGCCAAACCCCAAATAGCTATTTTTTTCCCCTTAAGATTATGATTAAAGTGTGCTTCAATTCTTGGAATAAGCACTACTTTCTGTTTTGTATTTACATTGATTACAGCATCTAAAATTTTAAAGTCGTAGTCTGAATCTTTTCCCGATTTATATAAGGCTTTTACATCTTTAGGAAAACATGAACCACCATAACCAATGCCAGGAAACAAGAATCGTTTTCCAATTCTTGAATCAGTTCCCATGCCAATACGCACTTTATCAACATCTGCGCCTACTTTTTCACAAAAGTTAGCAATTTCATTCATAAAAGTAATTTTAGTTGCAAGGAAAGAATTGGCTGCATATTTAGTTAGTTCAGCTGATTTTTCATCCATAATAATTATCGGATTTCCAGATCTTACATAGGGCTTATATAGTTTTTCCATTAAATCTGTAGCCTTCGTTGAGCTAGCTCCTATTACAATGCGTTCTGGTTTTAAAAAGTCATCTACAGCAAATCCTTCTCTTAAAAACTCAGGATTAGAAACTACATCAAAATCTACTTTTGCGTGTTTAGCAATTGTTTCTTTAACCTTGTCTGATGTTCCAACAGGAACTGTACTTTTATCAACGATTACTTTGTAGCTGGTGATAAGTTTTCCAATATCGTCTGCAACCCCTAAAATGTATTTTAAATCTGCCGATCCGTCTTCATCTTCAGGTGTTGGTAAAGCTAAAAATATAATGTCGCCAAATTCTAAACCCTCTTTAAGAGATGTTGAGAATTTTAGTCTATTGGCTTTTATGTTTCTTTGAAAGAGAACATCCAAATGTGGCTCATAAATTGGAACCACTCCAGATTGCATTTTCTTTACTTTTTCTTCATTTATATCTATACAAAGAACATCGTTTCCTGTTTCTGCTAAGCACGTTCCTGTAACTAAGCCAACATATCCTGTTCCTACAACTGCTATTTTCATTCGTTCAAACTATTTATTTATGTTTTTAAAATATATCTGTTCTAATTTATTTATGTTTTTTGTAATATCAAATTTATTATTGAACATCTTCAATGAATTGTTCGAGAACTCTGAGTTATTTTCTTCTGAGTTTATAATCTCTATCACTGCATAAGCCAGTTCGGAGACATTTTCATTAAAGATCAAGCGACCATTATAACCATCTTCAACTAAATCTCTATTACCGTCTGCATCAGTAGCAACAATAGCTTTTCCAAGTGCTAAGCTCTCAATAACCGAGTAAGGTAGGCCTTCATAGCGGGCTGTAGTTAGGTATAGTTTGGATGCCTTTATGATATTAAAGATATCCTCTCGAGACGTCCACTCTAAAAGCGTGATATTATCCTGTAATTGTAGCCGTTTAATCTTTTCATTAACAGCTAGTAAGTTTGGTGAGTGATACCCAACTCCCATGAGTACCAAATGAATGTCGCTAATTGACAATTTGATTTCTGCCAAGACATCAAGCATAAGTTCTATATTCTTCTGAAAAGAAGGGCGTCCTACGGAACAAATGTAATTATCTGGCCAGGTTTTAGGGATTGAGAGTGGTTCAATCTTAGTAATTGGATTTATGGCGTTGTTGAATAATAAAGCATTTTCCTTAGCATATCCAACTTCATTAATAGCTCTATTTTGCTCAGAAGTAGAAGACGCTAATATTTTATTGTTTGGTCCAACAAAACGTTTCTCTATACCTAAGAATATTTTCTTTTTTAGATTGCTCTGAGCACTTAAAAAGGAATAGGCCTGAGGTGTGTGAAGCACGGGAATCTTCAAAAATGTAGTAATCGTTTTAGCAATAATTCCCCCTTTAGCACTATGTGCGTGAATTAGATTAGGTTGTTCCTTTTTTACAATGTTTAAGGTCTTTCTAATTGCGCTAAAATCTCGTATTGGATTTATATCTCTTTGTATTGGTAATTTATAATCCTTAATAGGATTCCCTAAATTATCAATGTAAGGTGTTTTTGTATCGTCTTTTCCGTGAATAACAATACTTTCAAATTTACTACTATCTATATTTTCTAAGATCAATCTTAGCGATACATCTACGCCTCCAACTGAATTGAGAACATGTATAATTTTGATCCTGTTCATGAATATCTCTAAGGGTCTTATTAAAACGATTGCAAATATATGTTAAAATCCTTCAATTATTTACGTTAACAAAACAAGTATGCTCTTACCTTTTAACAAAGTGTTAATTAAGAACCTAAATACTAATAATTGTAATGGGATTCATCCTTAGGTCGTTTTTTTAGGTAAAATTCTAAAAAAATAATTGTTATAAAAACAGCAAAAATGGTAACGCCTTTTTGTCTCTCTAGCATAGATTCTGTTGTAAAGGCGATCGCTATAATTAGTATTGATAGTGTGTTTTGTATAGACTTAATTCGATAACTTAATATTAATCCTGTTAAAAAAATAGTTGCTAAAAAAAGTAGTCCTAGAATACCATTGTTTAAAGTGGTCGTTAAATACTGGTTGTGAGAATTCATGCCATTTAAGTTATACCCTTTTTTTTCATAGATCGTGTTTAAGATCTCTCTAGAGCCTTGTGATCCGTATCCTAAGATTTTATTAGGATTATCATTAAAAGCTTCCTTAGCAGAATTCCACAATTTTTGCCTTAATGCAACCTTATGATACTTTTCACCAATATCAGATACATACTGCTGTGTGTTGAACCCTATTTTGCTTAAGGAGTCAAAAAATTTGTCATTGACATACCTACTATTCTGGATTATAACAATGCTTAGAATAATGACACTTAATAAGCCCAAGAGGGATTTTAAATTTGCAAATTGTTTAAAATTAATAATGAGATAGACCATAGTAATTAATACAAAGATAATTAGTCCCATACGCGTCCCTGAAAGCAGGATAACTATAAAAACCAAAATGGATGAAATAAGTTTAAATCGATCGAAATAAGAATTAAACAAAAGTAAGATATAGGCGATATTGAGATATAATACATCATAGGGATAGTGATAATGATACATAGATGTTTGAATAAAATTATAATCCATACGATGCTCATAATTAACAATTAAGTTATAGCTTAATGTCGTCAAAGCTAAAATGCAAAAAATGATGCATGAAACTACATACACATTCTTCACTTTAATAATCTGCTCTAATTTTAAATCTAATGTAAGATACACCAAAGGAATTAGTAGCAATAAAAGCTGTGTATCAATTTTTCCAAAATCAATTCCTTTTTTGGTACTTAATAACAGCCCTAATACATGAAGTAAATAAAGGCCAATAAGTAACCAAACAGATGTTTTCCTTTTAAACCGATTAATAAAATGTTTTTTATTACCGTAGACTAGAAAAGCTGCAATAAGTAATCCAATAGTGATTGGTGACAGAATAGGGGTAAATGGAAGTACGGCAATGGATAAATAGAAAAAAAAATCTACAATAATTTTATTGTCTTTTATTAGTACTGATTTAAACATTTATTTACTCTATAATTTCCACATTAGTAGCTTCTCTCTTTCTTGTTTTAACATTCTTCCCATTAAGTTTTAATTTAGAAATTATCGATGGAGATAGAGGGTCGCCCGAATCAAGAAACAAGGCATCAGTAGCTTTTGGTGAGGTATTAGTGTTTATTTCAAGCACTCCAATATTTGAGTTTTCAAAATCGTTAAACCAAACACCGGTTATTTTTTTTTCATCTCCAGTTGATGTATATGCTATCGGTAGCATATTATCTATGTGTCCTTGAGCAAAGGATTGTATGTTTAGCTTTTCAATTTCAATGAAATTACCAGACAAATAAGCTCCATGTCTATCTGAGGCCTTTATTTCAGTATGCTTAATTAAAATGTCATTAGGGGCAGGAGATTTTCCGTGTATCATTAAAGCAGCAGGTGTATATCTATATTGATCACCGTCTGAACCTGTCCCCTCAATTTCTAAATAGCTTATATATAATGACTGAGTTCCTACATAAATACTACAACCTGAGCTTTTATAACCAGAAATATTAATCTCTTCGTTATTTTTTATAAATAAGCTGTCAATTTTTATTTTATCTGCAAAACTTGATGCAAAAGAGCTATATGAGCCTAAGTCTCCATTTAAAGTGATGTTTTTAATAATTTTATCCGCCTTCCCGTTTATTATTATTGCTCCAGTAAATATGGCCTTATTAAAGGTTATTTCAATATCATTTCTATCTGTTAGATTCAAAACTGTTTTATATATTCCTTCAGGAAATATAAGTTTTACTCCAAGCTCAGCTAAATTTAAAAGTTCATCCATTTTTTTATTCCCGGTATTTGGATGCGACCCTATTACCTCGTTGGGAAAAACCCCATAACGTCTCACATCGTTTTTCTCAAAAGAATCATAAAGTGTTAACTTAGAAATAATTAACTCTTGTTCATTATTCGCGTTTAAATTAGGCTTATTGTTTTGTTCTTGTTGCACTTTTTTTTCGTT